>CAYNEH010000064.1:0-8975 GCA_964396195.1 uncultured Oscillospiraceae bacterium | reverse complement strand
ATGGGGGATTATTAGATCTGCTGCTGCATTCGGGTTTGGCATAGAGACATCTTCCCTTCTTTTGAGGAACTTCTGAATAAACGGGCTTTCAGCTGTCTGCTCCTGCTGATTCATTCAGAGCTTCCGGTGTACTTTTTGGTCGTTTGCTCCCTGCACTGCTGCAGGATTACAACCATAATACACCCTGAAGGTGTAAAATGTCCCGCGGGGGCGCATTTTTTCAAAAAAATCTGTGAAAAAACGCGAATATTTTTTTCCGCGACGGGCAAAATTTTCTTATTCTGAGTTTGACTTTAATTTAACATATGTATATAATACGAAAGAGACTGTTTTGCACCCGAAAGCGACGCGTTCCGCGCGCAAAGGAGTTCCCGCCACAGTCGGGAGTCGCTTGTGTCCGAGAATTTTTTTCGAAGAAAGTGGGACAAAAGTGTGAACTACGGTGTTTTCAATACGAGCGACGATTTTGTGCTGCGCACTTACGCCGATATGGTGTATAAAATCGCGGTTCGCAACACGCGTGAGATTGCGGACGCAGACGACGTGTTCTCAGACACTTTTCTGGCCTATTTCACAAAGAAACCGGAGTTTGAGAATGAAGAACACCGTAAGGCGTGGCTGATTCGCGTGACACTTAATTTTGCTCACAACTCTCACCGTGCCCAGAAGAGAACAACGGATCTGGACGAGCGGCTTCCGATGCATGAGCAGGGCTTTGAGCAGGCGGAGCTTTCCGCCGACCTGAGCGATGCGCTGCGCCGGATGCGGCCTGATTATCGCGAGGTGATCTGCCTGTTTTATCTGCAGGAGCTTTCCGTTCGGGAGATTGCGCAGGTGCTGGATAGAAACGAGAGCACCATCCGCACGCAGCTCTCCCGTGCACGGGAACAGCTTCGGGGGTTCCTGACGTGAAGTATGTGTACCGCGGCGAGAGAGACGCCGGACAAAACGCAAGCAAACATTTATAGGAGGAGACAACATGAAAAAAATCAGCAACCTGAAAGAGAAGCTCATCTGCGCCAAGACCAGCGCGATGGTGGCGGTGGGGATGGCCATGACAACGCCTGCCTTCGCCTCCGACTATGATAAGGTCGTGAACCCTATCATCAAGCTGCTCAACAATCTGCTTGGTCCTCTTCTGGGACTGGTCGCCGCAATCGGTACGCTGTACTGCGTGCTGCTGGGCGTAAAGTTTGCCAAGGCTGAGGAGCCGCAGGACCGCGAGAAGGCGCGGACTCACCTCAAGAACGCTATCATCGGATTCGTTTTGATTTTCGTCCTGATTGTTGCCCTGAACATCGGCATGGGCGTGATGACCAACTGGGTGAAGGACAATACGAATGCAAACATCGGCACGGTTCCTACCGGCAACTGAGTCTGCCTGGCGGGAAAGCGGAAAGCAGGAGGCGGCGAGGGTATGGACGGAACGGGAAATACGCCTCTCCGCCGCCTTTTTTTGCGCGGAAGCGTGCGCTTTTGGAGGAGCCAACATGGATGAACAGGAGTTTTTGAATATCCAGAGTGCGCTTCGGGCAGCAACACACGAGCCGGAGAGCGTACCACCCTCACTGGTGACGAGGACAGTGCGGCGCTGTGAGGCAGTGCTTGCGGGCCGGGCGGCCGAGGCTCAGCTGCGCCAGGGTGCAGAGATTCCCAGCGAGAAGGTATATGAGTTGGCCGCGGCGGGAGTGCTGGGCCGGCTCGCTCTGGGAAGACGGCTGCCGGATGGGCGCAGCGTCCCGGAAATGACGCAGAGGCTGGCCGGCTCGTCTTGGCTGCGCCAGCGCATGAACGGAACGGCGGAGGACGCGCTGCGCTGTCTGCGCGGCGGTGCGATTCTCCGCGGCGGCGCGGAGAATGCGGGCGGTGAGCAGGCACCTTGGCGGGACGGACCCGCCGACCAGCGGATACCGAAGGCAAAGGGAGGACTGGGGAAATGAGAAAAAGTCTCGCCGCGAAGCGCGGAATGAGGACGGGACTCATCCTGCTGCTGGCGCTGACGCTGTGCGCGCAGTTTGGCGCAGCTCCTGCCTCTGCCACTGACGGGACGCCTGCCGTCAGCACGGACGGCACGATAGATATCTGGCGCTGGGAGCGCGTGGACAGCCAGGATGACCTGCCGTTTAGAGACGGCTCGGGATACCGGCATGCGGTGCTGCTGATGTATGAGTGGAATGGCGGACAGTATATGCTGGACGCTGACCGCCGCACCAGCGGCAGTGAGTTTCAGCTTGTACGCACGAGCCTTCCGGAAAGTGTTGCTTTCAATGAGAAGAGTTTCCGGACAGCAGATAATATCTCCCATATGGAGCTGATGTACAAGGGGACGGACAGCGACAACGGGAACGCAAAGCAGTATAAGTTCATTATCAAGAGAGAATCGAATGGTGTAATGTACTCCCTCCACTACTCTACCGGTGACGATGGGTTTGTGGAAGAATCAGGAAACGCGGCGGCAATCGATGTGCTGACGCCGAATACGATCGATGATGTCAGCGTAGCGAGCGGTCAGGTCGCACTGTTCTATAACGTTTCCAGAGATCGGGACGCGCTCATCAGAATTGATGACGACAGCGGAAATGTCTATGCAACAAGGTCGTGGACATGGAATATGGCCCGGTTCGTGATGTACGTCGGCTATAAGGAGACGCTGTCCGCCATCCGGAATGACTGCACCATCAGCGCCGGTCAGGTGGCAAACTACAACGGCTATGTCTATATCGAGCCGGGTGTCACCGTCACGGTGGAAGAGGGCGGCGTGCTGAGCGTCAGCGGCGTTCTGTACAACAACGGAACAATCATCAACAAGGGGGGCGACATCGTCGTACACAAGGGGTCGTCCATCGAGCAGTTCTGCCTGGGCGATAGCTCCGGGGGCGTACTCTGCTGCGACGGAGGCAACCTTGTGATTCTGAGCGGCGGAGTTGTGACCTCGGGAAAGAGCGAAAACTACACCAGCTACAACACAGGCTGCGGCAGCGGCTTTGTTCTGCGCAACGGCGCGACATGCACGAATTTCGGCACCCTTGTGGTGGGCAGTTCTGCGTATGTGGTTTCCGGTGCGACGATAGACAACCGTTCGTCGGGCACGATGTTCTTCTGCTATAAGCCGAAGAAAAGATACAGCGGGAGTCTCAACACGCTCAGCCAGTCCGCAGCGGCCGCTGCCGACAAATATGAGAGCCTGGTCAGTTACAACAGTTCGTCTGGCAGCTTTTCCAACGCATCGCTGGACATGCTCTTCGTGGGCGATGACGTACTGCTGCAGAACGAGGGAACCATTTATCTGGGCCTGTGGGCAAAGCGGGTTCAGAACAGTACGGGAACCATAGACGGCGCCGGATCCGGCAAAATCTATGTACAGTCATGGGCTTCATCCGTCGCAGCTCAATATAAGTGGGACACTGCGTTCCCAAGCGCATGGAGCTATATGGTAGCCACCGCATAAACCGCCGGGCGGTATCGGGGCAGTTCAGATAAGAAAAAGGAGGACAGCGGAATGCTCAAGTCCATTAAGGAACGGCTGGAAAAGCTCGAGCCGAAGAAGCTGCTGTGGGTCATTATCTTGGTGGCGGTCGGCGGCGCGGTGCTGGGCTATGTGGTGCGGCAGCTCGCGCACGGCGCGCTGAGCATGGCGTCCGGGAATGGATTCCGGCTTGAGCCGCTTCTTCTGCTGAAGCCGAGCACATGGCTCATCGGCTATCTCATACTTTTTGTGTTCTGGATCATGCTGTGGGTATGGCCCATGGTGTTCGGCGGGAAACCTGCGGGCAAAGGGCTGCTCGGCGGCCGGGGCAAAGACAATGTGGTGGGCGACAGCGTACTGGAAAACAGCCGCTTTCTCACGGACAAAGAGCGCGACAGCTATTTCCCGGCTACGACCTATGAGCACCTGGAAGAGGTAAAAAAGGACGGCGTACCGGTTCGGGCGCTGCTGAATAAGAAAGGAAAGCTGGAGATCAACTTCCTTTCCGGCACGCATTCGCTGGTCATCGGTTCTACGGGTTCCGGCAAGACCACGACATTCATCAACCCGATGATCCAGATCCTCGGCGCGACCAACTGCGGCAGTTCCATGATCATGACCGACCCGAAGGGCGAGCTTTTTTCGCTTCATTCCAAATACCTGAAGGAGCGCGGCTATGATGTGCTGCTGCTCGACCTGCGCGACACCTATTCCTCCAGCCGCTGGAATCCCCTTGAGAGCATCTGGGATATGTATCAGGAGTACGTCCATGCCGGCGACGGGATACGCGCCCACCGGGACTCTGCGGCGGACTACCCCGATCTGAAGCTGCCGGACGGCGAGATCGGGGACGGCGAGCTGTGGATTGAGTGGAACGGCCGGGGCTACGCTGACCCGACGCACTGTCAGGATGACATTTCCGTGGCAAAGCAGAAAATTTATGATGAGATGTATGAGGACCTGAACGATTTGATCAGCGTGATGTGCCCGGTGGAAAACGCGAAGGATCCTCTGTGGGAAAAGGGCGCGCGGTCCATCATCATGGCAATCTGCCTTGCCATGCTTGAGGACAGCGAGGATCCGCGGCTTGGGATGACCAAGGAAAAATTCAACTTCTTCAACATCAACAAGGCGCTGACCAACAGCGAAAATGAGTTTGAGGCGCTCAAGGAGTACTTTGAGGGGCGCAGCCCGCTTTCCCAGGCGGCGTCGCTCTCGCGGCAGGTGCTTTCCGCTGCGGATCAGACCATGGCCAGCTATATGTCCATCGCGTTTGATAAGATGAATATGTTCAATGACCGCGGCCTGTGCGGCCTGACCTCTGCGACGGACATCGACGCGGCGCAGTTTGCGCAGCGCCCCACGGCACTGTTCCTGAAGATACCTGATGAAAAGGACACCCGCCACGGCCTTGCTGCCGTGTTCGTGCTGTGTATGTACAAGGCGCTTATCAAGGTGGCGACTTCCCGCGAGGATCTGAGTCTCCCGCGCAACGTCTACTTCATTCTGGATGAGTTCGGCAACATGCCGAAGATTGAGAAATTCGACAAAATGATCACCGTAGGCCGTTCCCGTAAGATCTGGTTCAACATGGTCGTACAGAGCTATTCCCAGCTTAACAATGTTTACGGTGAGCAGGTGGCTGACATTATCAAGTCCAACTGCGGCATGAAAATGTTCATCGGCTCGAACGATATCGGAACCTGCAAGGAATTTTCCGAGCTGTGCGGCAACATGACGGTGCGCACCACTTCCACATCCTCTTCGCTGGGCAGCAAGGAGGGCGACGTGAGCGTCTCGACCCAGACGCAGACCCGTCCGCTGATCTACCCCAGCGAACTGCAGAAGCTCAACAACAAGGTATCGACCGGAAACGCCGTCATCGTTACCTTCGGCAACTACCCGCTCAAGACAAAATTTACCCCCAGCTATCAGTGCCCGTTCTATCAGATCGGCCAGATGGACATGGAGGAACTGCGCAGCCATATGTTCCGGGCGGACAGTGTGTATTACGATCTGGGGACACGAAACAGGACTGTACTGGGCGAAGGAGCGTGAGAGGCGATATGAAGACAAAGAAAATCCTTGCCTCCGCGCTTATGACGGCACTGCTGCTGAGCGCAGCCGCAGTCCCGGCATACGCTTCGTCGGGGTACAGCGGGCCGCTGGACCCAGAGACAGGGGAGCCGGCGCAGTCCGACTCCGGCGTAGACGCTTACAGCGACCGCGTTACGGTGTCCGAGGGTGTGTACTATGACCGCACCCGCCAGGGCTTTCTCTATACAGTCAGCGACGGTCTGCAGCTGCTGTGCACCGTGGCAGACGGTATGATAACGCAAAAAGAGGTCAGCATTGAGCCTGATGAAGGCGTGGAAATCACGGTCTATCAGGACGGCACGGCGCTGACGGAGCCGGATCTGACGCATATCTATGAAGAGGGAGAATACATTGTGGAGGCGACGGTGAACGGCCAGCGGTATCAGGTGGTGGCCTTTTCCATCGTGGGTGACGTCACCTGCTCATTGTCCGGCTATACGATGCCGTCCGGCTTTTCGATCACGGATGCGACGCTGGATGACCAGGAGACCTATTATGAGCGCGGCTATGTCAGCATGACACAGGAGGGACATTATGTGGTGGATTACCGCTGCGTCCGGAGCGGCGTGTCATACGAGCTGGACATAACCGTGGATACCACACCTCCGACTCTGACGATCTCCGGGCTGGACGAAAACAACCGGGCCAGAGGGCCGGTCACGCTTTCGGACATTGAAGACGGAGCCAGCATCGGTGTCGCGCTGGATGGGAAGCAGATATCCTATTCGAGCGAGCTGACAGAGAGCGGCGAATATGAGGTCGTTCTGATGGACAAGGCGGGAAATGTGTCCAGATACGCGTTTACCATTCTGGTCTATTTTGATTTGAACAGTCTGCTTTTTCTGGGGATCGTGGGAGCTGCTGCCGTAGCCGTCATCGCGTATATCGTCATTTCGAGGAAAAGACTTGAAGTGCGCTGAGATGGCACCCCCAGAGCTTCCATGGAGGGATATAGTTTATGGATACATTTATTAGCATTCTTGCTGAGGCTAAAGCCGCAGACGGAATCGGGGGCGTTGTTGCCAATTTGTTTTACGCCCTTTTTTACAGGATATGTTCGGGGCTGTGCTGGATCATCGGCATTTTGAATCAGCTTTTTTCCGTTATGAGCGGCATGACCAAGGTCCGCTACGATGGAAAAGCCACTACGCTGATGGATGTTTTCTTCGGCAATACCGTGGTGGAAAAGGTGTATTGGGCCATGGCATTGATCGGTATTCTGCTCTGCTTTGTGTTCGCCATCATCGCGGTAGCGAGAAAAGCGGTGGATTCCGGCGAAAAAATGCGGCAGTCCATGGGCGGTATCCTGACCGCGCTGTTCAAGGGCATCCTTATCATCATCAGCCTGACTTTCGTTCTCAATATAGTGCTGACGTTATCGGATAAGGTGTTCGTTCAGATCAATTACGCCTTTAACAATGCGGACACTCTGGGTGAGGAGGATACGATCGAGTTTACGGACGATCAGTTCGCGGCCATGGCCCGTGTTCTGGATACGGTTGCGAACTATTCGCTCAACCCCTCCTACAACAGCCGGTATAACCTCAACAGCTGCTATAATGAAATCCGCTCGGATCTGCAGTATCTGGCGCAGCAGGGGGTTTTCGATTTCTACTATGTTGCGGAAGAAGGAGAGGGCGAGTCGTGGCAGTCCGCACTGCAAAAGATTGTCAATGCCGCGGATCTGAGCGCAGACCCGAGCTTTGATGTCTATAACACAGCGCTGGCGAACGCGCTGCTTGACTGCATGGAGACCATGCAGACGGACTATTCCTTCGCGCCGCTGCGCACTTATACGCGCCAGTACAGCGGCACCAACACTGCTGTCCCGCTGGATCGCCTGATATTCCTGATGGCTACCACGCGGGCGGCGAGCAACTCCATTTACAATGAAAATGTCTCCACAAGCGATCCGCTGCGCGGAGCTTACTACACGGGTGAAAAGAGTATTTATGACTACACTCAGGTGACGTCCGACTTCAATATGGGGTCAATCGACTATATTCTGATGCTGGCCGTGGCGTTCAAGCTGATCTGGGATCTGGCGGTCATTATCCTCGACTGTGTTGCCCGCATATTTAACATGGTATTTCTCTATCTGGTCGCGCCGCCGTTCATCGGCGTTATGCCGCTGGATGAGGGCGGAAAGTTCAAGCAGTGGATGATCGCATTTGTGGTGCAGAGCTTCGGCGTGTTCGGAACCGTGATCGCGATGCGGGTGATGCTGCTGTTCATCCCCATTATCGTGGACAGCGACCTGGTGCTGTTTGAGAGCGATGTGCTCAACCTGATCGGCAAGGTAATCCTGATTCTTGGCGGTATGTCTGTTGCCAAGCATGCCAGCGGTGTAATCACGGGTATTCTGGCTGACAGCGCCGGCTTCCAGGCAATCAGCGCCAGCAACATCGGCGAACGCTTCCGTACCACCATGGATCACCTGCGCAACCGCGTCACCGGCTACGGCGAAGTCGGCGGTATGCGTGCAAACGGTCTCGGCCTGCGCAGCCTGTTTGACAGCAAGGGCGAAAAGAAGCAGGGCGGCGACACGCCCAGCAAGGCCTCCGGTTCCGGCACTGCAGATACCGGACCCACAGATCCCGAGCCGCCTGAGGTGCCGCCGATGCCGGAGGGAGATTGGCGGGAGCAGACGCGTCAGACGGAGCCGATCCCCGAGGCACCGCCAATGCCGGAGTGGAACGAGGGCGCAGACAGGTGGGCACCGCCGGCCCCCGAGGTGCCGCCGATGCCGGCTGGAGACTGGCAGGAGCAAACGCGTCAGACTGAGCCAATCCCCGAGGCACCTCCGGTACCGAGCTACGACAGAAAATCTGGCCGTCAGGTTGCACCGGTGCCTGAGGCTCCCCCGATGCCGGAGTGGAATGACGTAGCGAACGCTCAGGTGCCGCAGGCTCCCCCGATGCCGGAGTGGAACCAGGAGTCGCACGCTCAGGTGCCGAAGGCCCCCCCGATGCCGTCGTGGAATGCTGCTGCCGGGGCTCAGATGCCGCAGCAGGCCGCGCCGCAGCAAGTCCCGCAAGCCGCACCGCAGCAGGCCGCGCCGCAGCAGGCACAGGCCGCGCCGCAGCAGGCACAGGCCGCTGCTCAGCAGCAAGCCCCGCAGGCCGTGCCGCAGCAGGCTGTGCCTGAAGCGCCCCCGATGCCGGAGTGGAACGGAGTAGCGCATGCTCAAGTGCCGCAGGCGCCCCCGATGCCGGAGTGGAACGGTGTAGCACATGCTCAAGTGCCGCAGGCGCCCTCGATGCCGTCGTGGAATGCCGCTGCAGGGGCTCAGATGCCGCCGCAGGCCGCGCCGCAGCCTGTGCCGCAGCCTGCCGCGCCGCAGCCCGCTCAGCAGCCCGCTCAGCAGCCCGCTCAGCAGGCCATGCCGCAGCAGGCCGTGCCGCAGCAGCAA
>CAYNEH010000063.1:0-9182 GCA_964396195.1 uncultured Oscillospiraceae bacterium | reverse complement strand
CCGGGCGGCCCTTGGCGGTGACGCACACCACGTCCCCGGCCAGCTGGGCAATCTTGCCCTCGTTGCCGCTGCGGACCAGTTCGATGATGTAGCGTACATTCTGCTCGCCGATGGCCTCGCCCTTGGCGGACAGGGTCAGCAGACCCTCGATAGCCCGGACGGCCAGCATCACGTCCTCCGCGTCGCCGCTGATCTTCAGGTTGGACTCCCGGTTCACCACCGAGACACCCAGCTCCTGCTCGATGATCCGTATATTTTCATCGAACAGCCCGAAGAGGTTGATGGCCTGCTCCATGCGTTCGATACTGATGGTCTGTTCTGTCATGGCTTACGCTCCTTTGTGCATCTATACGGCCTGACCGGCCTGAACGCCGGTCTCCCCGACGCCTGCTCCGTAAATACACTCCGACTCCCCCCGGCGCTCCGCCGTATTCACGATCTGCTTCCGGCATTCGGCCGGCATGGTGACGGTGCGCAGGCCGCGTGAAGGGCATCGCCCGGCAAAACAGGGGGCACGGGTTTTGTCCTCGTTATTTTATCATACTTCATATAGGAAATTCCACTGTTTCCGTAAAAATCCGGAATTCCCCGCAAAACTCCCGCCGAATAAAGTGCGTCTTTTCTGCGGGCGTGCTCCTCCGCCCGGACATCTTGCTGTCCGCGGTGTTCGCCCCGCGGGCTGGTTTGGTGCTGCAGTGCGCCCGGACGGTGAAAAAAAGCTGTGGAAAAACGCCGCATTATCGGTTATAATAATGTCTGCCGAATAAACCGCTTTGCGGTTTATTCACACGGCGTATGCCGTATCATTCCATAAAAACGGCGTTTTTTACCGTTTTTATGGAATTCGGACATTGTTACAATGCGTATTTCCATTGGCGTGGAGTACCACGCCAATGGAAGGTGCAGGGTTTTTGCGCAAAAATGCGCAAAAACCTGCACCTGAACAAAGCCAGTTGACCTTGTATGCCTTGGCTTTCAAAACTTCCGGCTTTGTTCAGTACGCATTATAATAGAGAAAATTTGAACGCCCACTTCGGGAGGGACTGCGCTATGCTGTTCAAAAAGGATATAGAGCCCCGCTGCGCCTACTGCAAGCGGGGGACGCTGCTCGGGGACGACCGGGTGATGTGCCTGAAAAAAGGCATCATGTCCGCCGCCGGGTCCTGCCGCGCCTTCCGGTACGACCCGCTCAAGCGGGTGCCGCCCAAGCCCGCCCACGCGGACTTTTCCAAGTTTCGCGACGAGGATTTTATCCTCTGAAGCAGATATTTTTTCAAAAAACGCCCCGAACCGCACCGGTTCGGGGCGTTTTCCCGCTATGAGCTTTTACGCGTTCTTCGTCTCCTCCGCCTGCCGGACTGCCTGCGCGATGGTGCGCCCGCCCGCCTGCTTGACGTGCTTTGCCAGCTCCGCCTTGTTTTTCGGCGCGCGGACGATGGCTGCCGGACCCTGAACGCAGCCGCCCAGCGCACAGGCCATGCCCTCGATAAAGTTCTCTGGCAGAAGGCCCCGGCTCATTTTCAGAATGGCCGCCCGGCATTCCTCCACGCCCGCGCAGGCAATGCCATTGGCCTCAATCTTGCTGCCGCGCTCCCGGAGAGCCTGCGCCACCGCCGCCGCCACGCCGCCGGAGGCGGCGAAGGCCCGGCCGTAACCGCTGGCTTCGTCCAGCGGCGTCTCCTCCAGCTCCGTCAGCTCAATGCCCCTGCCCGCCATCATGGCGTACAGCTCCTCAAAGGTGATGACGCAGTCGATGACCCCCTGGGTCTTGCCCAGCTGATACTCCATCTTTTTTGCCACGCAGGGGCCGATAAACACCACCTTGGCGTGGGGGTCCCGCTCCTTGATGTACCGACCCGTCATGACCATGGGGGATGGCGTCTTGCTGAGCAGCTCCGCCTGTGCGGGCAGGTTTTTCTCCACAAACTCCACAAAGGCAGGGCAGCAGGAGGACAGCATATTGCCGCCCCGCTCCTCAAACTCCGCCGCTTCCGCCTGAGCGGTGATGTCTGCGCCCAGCGCCACCTCCATCACGCCGCAAAAGCCCATCTGCCGGAGGGCGGTGACCAGCTGACCCGCGGTGCCTTCAAACTGCCCGGCAAAGGAGGGGGCTAACGCCGCGTAGACGTGGTATCCCCACGTGTCCGCCCCCATGAGCAGCTGGATGGCCTCTACGATATAGGACTTGTCCATTATAGCGCCGAAGGGGCACTGGACGATGCACTCGCCGCAGGAGATGCATTTTTCCGGGTCGATGCTGGCTTTCCGATCTTCCCTCATGGAAATGGCTTTCGTGGGACAGTTCTTCTCGCAGGGGCGCATATTTTTCACGATGGCCCCATAGGGGCAGGCGGATATACACCGCCCGCACAGGATGCATTTGGAATGGTCGATGACCGAACGGTGGTTCTGGATGGAGATGGCGTCCTTGGGGCAGGCCTGCATACACCGGTGGGCAATGCAGCCCCGGCAGGACGGGCCCACGCTGATCTCCGTCACCGGGCACTCGTCGCAGGCGATGGGCATGACCTCCACCACCATTGGGTTGGCCCGGTTGCCGCCCATGGCCAACTTGATCCGGCTGCCCACAATGGCTCGCTCCTTGTAAATGCAGCAGCGCATGGTAGCCTCCGGCCCGGGGATGATCTGCTCCGGGACGTCCAGAATATCTCCATTGTCCAGCCTGTCATTCCACGCCAGGCGGGCTACGGCGGTGAGCACGGCGTCCTTCAGCTCCTGTACGTGTGTTTCATAATATCGCATTGACGGTTCAGTCCTCTTCTTTCTCTTTCCCTTGTTCTTTTTATGGTTCGTTATTTTTTTCACAAAGACCGCGGAACACTTTCACGCGTTCGTTATTTGTTTAACAAAGTTAGTATACCCGTCTCTGTCCTCTGCGTCAAGAAAAAGTTGGAAAACGCAAAAGCCCTCCGTCCTGTTGTTGGACGGAGGGCTTTTTTGAAACACCTGTTTCGGGCGTTCTCAGTTCTTGGAAGCCTTGTAGGCGCGGATGGCCTCGGTCAGCATGGGGCCGACCTTGAACAGGTCGCCGGTGATGCCGTAGGTGGCCGCATCAAAGATGGGGGCGCTGCCGTTCTTGTTGACGGCGATAATGCACTCAGAATCCTGCATACCGGCCAGATGCTGAATGGCGCCGGAAATGCCGAGAGCCACATAGATCTTGGGATGGACGGTCTTGCCGGTCTGGCCCACCTGATGATCGACGCTGATGAGGCCGGCGTCAACCACGGCACGGGAAGCACCCACGACGCCGCCCAGAACATCGGCCAGCTCCTCGGCGATCTCGATGCCGCGCTTGGGGTCGGAGCTGATGCCGCGGCCCACGGCCACGACCACGTCGGCACCGATGAGGTCCACCATCTTCTTGGCGGACTTCTTGATCTCAACCACGTCAACATGGATGTCGGAAGCGTCCAGCTTCACGTCCACCTTCTCGAGGACGGTCTTGGCGGCAGTCTCCTCGTTGTAGGGCTGAGTCTGCATGACGCCGGGACGGACGGTGGACATCTGGGGACGGTACAGGGGGCACACGATGGTGGCCATCAGGTGACCGCCGAAGGCCGGACGGGTCATCTTCAGGTTCTTGGTGTCCTCGAACTTGGTGTTGTCCACGTCGATGGTGGAGGTGGTCTTCAGGAAAGCCTTGTACTTCTCCACGTCAACATCCAGATGGGTGCAGTCGGCGGTCAGGCCGGTGTGCAGACGGGCGGCCACGCGGGGGCCCAGATCACGGCCGATGTTGGTGGCGCCGATGAGGAAGATCTCGGGCTTCTTGTCCTCCACCAGGTCGCAGATGACCTTGGTGTAGCCGTCGGTGGTGTAATCCTTCAGCAGGGGATGGTCGCAGACGTACACGCGGTCGGCACCATAGCCGCCCAGAGCCTTGGCAGAAGCCTCGCTCAGGCCGCTGCCCAGCAGCACGCCGCACAGCTCCACGCCCAGATCGTCGGCCAGCTTGCGGCCCTCGCTGAGCAGCTGATAGCTGGTGCCGAGAATGGCGCCGTCGCGCTGCTCACAAAATACCCACACGCCCTTGAAGGCGGCAGTGTCTTTACTATTAAAAGCCATTTGTAACGCTCCCTTCCCTTAAATGATGTGCTTCTCGCCCAGGATGGACACCAGCTTCTCGCAGGTATCCTTGTCGGCGCCCTCCAGCATGGTGCCGGCGCCCTTCACAGGGGGAGAGAAGGACTTGTAGACCTGCGTGGGAGAGCCCTTCAGGCCGACCAGCTCCACCTTCATGGTGGGGTCGTCGGACATGGCGTTGAAGTCCCACACGGTGTAGGGCTTGGCGTAGCAGCCCATGATACCGGGAACGCTCATGTAACGGGGAGTATTCAGCTCCTTGATGCAGGTGAGCATGCAGGGAGTCTGGACCTTGATGGTCATATAGCCGTCCTCCAGCTCGCGGCGGACAGTGAGCTGGCCGTCGGCGTAGTCGATGGAGGTGACATAGGTGACCTGAGGCAGGCCCAGCTTCTCAGCAATCTGGGGGCCGACCTGAGCGGTGTCGCCGTCGATGGCCTGACGGCCGCAGAGGATGATGTCCTCCTTCTCGACGCCGATCTTGCGGATGGCCGCGGCCAGCGTGGAGGAGGTGGCAAAGGTGTCGGCGCCGCCGAACTCACGGGCGGAGATCAGCACGGCCTCGTCCGCACCCATGGCGAGACACTCGCGGAGCATGGATTCCGTGGGGGCGGGGCCCATGGACAGCACGAGCACCTTGATGTCGGGGTTCTGATCCTTGAGCTGGAGGGCGGCCTCCAGCGCGTTCATATCGTCGGGGTTGGAAATGGTGTCCATGGCCGCGCGGTCCATGGTGCCGTCAGCCTTGACGGCCACCTTGCCGGAGGTGTCGGGCACCTGCTTGACACAAACAATGATTTTCATTATGCTCTCTCCCTCCTGATCACTTTACGCCCAGAGCGCCGGAAATGACCATGCGCTGGACTTCGGAAGTACCCTCGTAGATCTCGGTGATCTTGGCGTCGCGCATCATGCGCTCCACGGGGTAGTCACGGGTGTAGCCGTAGCCGCCGAACAGCTGCACGGCGCGGCGGGTCACATCGCTGGCGGCCTCGGCAGCAAACAGCTTGGCCATGGCGGCGTCGGCGGAGTAGGGCTCGCCGTTCTGCTTCTTCATGGCAGCGGAATATACCAGATACTTGGCGGCCTCCATCCGGGTGTGCATGTCGGCCAGCTGGAACTGGGTGTTCTGCTGCTGGCTGATGCGCTTGCCGAACTGGACACGCTCCTTGGTATAGTTGATGGCTTCCTGCACGGCGCCCTCGCCGATGCCCAGAGCCTGAGAGGCGATGCCGATACGGCCGCCGTCCAGCGTCTTCATGGCGATGGCGAAGCCCTTGCCCTGCTTGCCCAGCAGACGGTCGCCGGGGATGACGCAGTTCTCAAAGATCAGCTCGCAGGTGGAGGAGCCGCGGATACCCATCTTCTTCTCGTGCTTGCCCACGGAGAAGCCGGGGTCGGTGCGCTCCACGATAAAGGCGGAGATCTCCTTGGACTTGCGGCCCTTCTTGTCCAGCGTGGTGCCGGTGACGGCGATGATGATGAACACGTTGGCGTAGCCCGCGTTGGTGATGAAGATCTTGGAGCCGTTGAGCACCCAGTTGCCGTTCTCATCCTTGACAGCGGTGGTCTGCTGGCCCTGCGCGTCGGTACCGGCGCCCGGCTCAGTCAGGCCGAAGGCGCCCAGCCATTCGCCGGAGCACAGCTTGGGGAGGTACTTCTCCTTCTGAGCGGCGGTGCCGTTCTCATAAATGGGCGCGCAGCACAGAGAAGTGTGGGCGGACAGGATGACGCCGGTGGTGCCGCAGACCTTGCTCAGCTCCTCGACAGCCATGACGTAGGTCAGCACGTCGGCGCCGGAGCCGCCGTACTCCTTGGGGAAGTAGATGCCCATCATGCCCAGCTTGGCCATCTTCTTCACGGTCTCCTCAGGGAACATCTCCTCCTCATCCACCGTGGCGGCAAGGGGCTTCACTTCGTTTTCCGCGAAATCCCGGAAGAGCTTGCGGAGCATTTCCTGCTCTTTGGACAGCTTAAAGTCCATTGAATAATTCCTCCTTATATGTAAGAGTTCAGTCACACAGGCTTCCGATCGTGCGGAAGCCTGATGCATGTGGTTTTGCGCGGAGCGCGCTCCTGCGGATGTGCGGGAGCACGCACCCGCTCACGCTTCGCCTGTTCACGACGCGCGGCTTCGTCGCCGCACCCGCTCACGCTTCGCCTATTCGCAACGCGCGGCTTCCTTCCGACTCAGGCTGGTCTGCGGGACGCTGTGCGTCCCTGCGCTCGCCTTCGCTCCAGTCCATCCGCGCTGCTCACGACGGCTCAGCGCTTACTTGCTGTAATCGAAGAAGCCCTTGCCGGTCTTGCGGCCTAGATGGCCGGCGCGGACCAGCTTGCGCATCAGCAGAGAGGCGCGGTACTTGGAGTCGTGGGTCTCGTTGTAGATGGTGTCCATAATGGCAAGGCACACATCCAGACCGACCAGATCGCCCAGATGCAGGGGGCCCATGGGGTGATTCGCGCCCAGCTGCATAGCCTTGTCCACATCCTCGGCAGTGGCCACGCCGGTGTACACCAGATCGGCGGCCTCGTTGATCATGGGAATCAGGATCTTGTTCACCACGAAGCCGGGGGCCTCAGCCACCTCGATGGGGTCCTTGCCGATCTCCTGAGACAGCGCATAAATAGTGTTGAAGGTCTCGTCGGAAGTGTTGGCACCCCGGATGACCTCAACCAGCTTCATGACCGTGGCGGGATTGAAGAAGTGCATGCCGATGAACTTGTCGGCGCGCTTGGTGGCCGCGGCGATGGCGGTGATGGAGATGGAAGAAGTGTTGGAAGCCAGGATGGTCTCGGGCTTGCAGATCTTGTCCAGCTCACTGAAGATGGACTTCTTGATGTCCAGATTCTCCACGGCGGCTTCCACCACCAGGTCAGCGTCAGCGGCCAGATTCAGGTCGGTGGTGAAGGTCATCTTGCCGGTGATGGCGGCCTTGCCGGCCTCATCCAGCTTGCCCTTGGAGATCAGCTTGTCGAGGCTCTTGTTCAGACGGGCTTCGGACGCCTTGATGATGTCGTCATTGATATCGCGGACAACCACGTCATAGCCCTTCTTCGCAAAGACCTGGGCGATGTCCAGACCCATGGTACCGCCGCCGATAACTACGATCTTCTTCATGTTGTTTTCCTCCTATAAGAATTATTTTTTATGCAGATTTATATGATCCCGGGCATGCGTGCCCGGCGGGTCAGGCAAATTATTTATTTTGGAAATGCTTCTCGGCGCGCTTTTCGAGGAAGGCTCCCATTCCTTCGTTTTTATCTTCCGTGCCGCAGCACACGCCGAAGGCCTCGGCCTCGAAGGCTGCGCCGGTGGCGATGTCCGTCTGCATGCCCATCCGGATGCACCGCTTGGACTCGGCAACCGCGATAGGCGCGTTGGCGCAGATGGCGTTGGCCAGCTCCAGCGCCTTGCCCATCAGCTCCTCGGGCGGATACACCTCGCTGACAAGGCCGATGGCCTTGGCTTCCGCCGCGCCGATCGTCTTGGCGGTGAGGATCAGCTCCATGGCCTTGGAAACACCCACAATCCGGGGCAGACGCTGCGTTCCGCCGAAGCCCGGGGTGATGCCCAGACCGACCTCCGGCTGACCGAACTTGGCCTTTTCGGAGGCAAGGCGAATGTCGCAGGCCATGCTCAGCTCACAGCCGCCGCCCAGGGCGAAGCCGTTCACTGCGGCGATGACGGGCTTGGAGAGATTCTCCAGCCTCAGGAAAATGGACCCGCCGTGAACACCGAACTTCTTGCCGTCGACGGCGGAGAAGCCCTTCATCTCGCCGATGTCCGCGCCTGCCACGAAAGATCGGCCGGCACCGGTGAGGATGACGGCCAGCACGCTGTCGTCCTGCTCCACCTTCGTGATGGCCTCGTCCAGGTCGCACAGCACCTGCGTGTTCAGCGCGTTCAGCGCCTCCGGCCGGTCGATGGTCAGGATCGCTACCGCGCCCTGCTGCTCATACTTTACGTAAGACATAGGGATTGCCTCCTTTTATTAATTTAGCACAAAACAGATGCCTGCATCATATCCTGCGCTCGTTTCACTATCTGAACTCTCGTGCCGCTTAAGGGCTCCGAAAGACCGCGAGGGGCATTGTTATTTTTTTAACAATAGTGCTTTTAAAAAAACTGCGGCCCCTTACTCGTCACACTTTTAACGAAAATGCCGCACAAAAAAGCAGCCCTACTGCCCCACCTTCGATTTGTACCCAGTATACTCCCTGTACTGTAAAAAAGCAAGAAAAGTTTGTTAAATTTTTGACATCTGCTCACCAAATTTGCGCAAAAAATCTCGTTTTTTCTTGTCTATTTCCACCAACATTTTCATTTTCCCTTACTATTCTCTCCTCTGCTCACGGCTTATTTCGCGCCTGATTTTCCTGATTTTTTCATCTGCACCCACTTGATCCGGCTCCGCGCTGCATGAAAAAAGTCCTCTTTTTTTCACGCGCACAGGAAAGTGCTGTTTGCATTTTCGGGAAAATATGGTATAGTATATGATAAACTTGCCTGTGCTGTATGCAGCAAATCCAACAGGCCATATTTTAGGAGGGTACTTAGCTTCATGGACGACCCGCTATTACCGATTCTCGTACTGGTTATCCTGATCCTGATCAATGCGTTTTTCGCCGCCGCCGAGATTGCCGTCATCTCTCTGTCCGAGACCAAACTCCGCAAGCAGGCGGAGGAGGGCGACAAAAAATCCGGGAAACTGCTCCGCCTGATGCAGGCACCCGACAACTTCCTGTCTGCCATCCAGATCGCCATCACACTGGCCGGTTTTTTGTCCTCTGCCTTCGCCGCCGACAGCTTTTCCGACCCGCTGGTCCGCTGGCTCATTGAGGATAAGGGCTTTACCGTCATCCCCGCCGGGACGCTGAACACCGTTATGGTGGTGCTCATCACCATTGTGCTGTCTTACTTCAGTCTCGTGCTGGGCGAGCTGGTGCCCAAGCGCATCGCCATGAAAAAAACCGAGGCTGTGGCCCGGGCCACCGTCGGCGCGGTCACGGCGGTAGCCGTTGTCTTCCGTCCGGTAATCTGGCTGCTGTCCAAGTCCACAAACGGGGTGCTG
>CAYNEH010000062.1:0-9219 GCA_964396195.1 uncultured Oscillospiraceae bacterium | reverse complement strand
GAAGGGGGGTATAGCTTTTCCGGCGCAATTCTCCGGCAAAATTCCCCCGCTGCACAGGGCTGCATTGCGAAAAGGACTTACCGGCCCGGGCAGTTATCGTTTTTCCATATGACTTTCGTCGTCGGAAAAGCATTGCGAAGCCCGCAAAAAACAGGTAAAATAGGAGGGAGTCTGACAGAAACGGAGGGATCGCCGTGGAATTGCGGCAGCTTCGCTATTTCGTGGCCGTGGCGGACACGCTGAACTTCAGCCGCGCGGCGGAGAGCCTGTATGTCTCCCAGTCCGCGCTGAGCAAGCAAATTTCCGAGCTGGAACAGGAGCTGGGCGTGACGCTCCTTGAGCGGGACCGGCGGAGCGTGGCCCTGACGCGGGCGGGACGGATTTTGCTGGCCGAGGCCAAGGGCATCCTCATCCAGTCGGAAAAGCTGGTGCCGCTCCTCCGGCATGAGGCGGGCATGGGCCAGCCGGAGCGATCCATCCACATCGCTGTGGAGCCCCGGGCGGACGATGACCCGGCCATCCATCAGGTACTGGCGGACGCGGTGTGCCGCCGCCGGGAGGAAACGCCGGGTCTGCGGGCGCTGTTCTGGCGGGAAGAGTATCTGGAGATGAAAAAAAAGCTTCAGGAAGGCGCGCTGGATCTGGGGCTTTTCCTTCACACGGAGCCAGGGCTGGGGGAGGCGCTGGTGTCGCAGGTGCTGTGCGAGGACGAGATGGTGCTGGTGTTCCGGAGCCGCACCGAACGGAAGGACGACCGGGACGCGATTCTGGAGCTGCTGCACAACCGGGGGGTCATTCTGCTGGAAAAGGAACCCCGGGGGCTGGGGCAGATTCTGTCCATTCTGGACGCCATAGGCAGTGCACCCCAGATCCGCTTCTGCCCGGACCGGGCGGCGCTGACCCTCACCATGGAGAGCGGCGAGAGCACCGCTATCCTGCCCCAGTCCATCGCCCGCCGGCTTCAGGCGCACGACCTGCACATTCTCCACTTTCAGCACCCGACGGCAAAGCTCTACCTGCTGGCGGCGTGGCACCGGGACGTGCCAAACGAGCTGGCCCGGCGCATCGCACTGGACACCCGGGATAATCTGGAGCGGCTGAAGCCCTGATATTTTCGCAAACGAAAGGAACCCTTGACCAATGAAACACAAACGAATCGTGTACGGCGCGTCCGGCGTCGTGCTGATGCTCTTTCTGGGCGCCATGTACTCGTGGAGCTATTTCAAGGTGGCGCTGGACACCGCCTATCCGGCGTGGAGCCAGACCAACATCACCCTGAATTTCACCATTATGATGAGCTGCTTCTGCATCGGCGGGCTGGTGGCCGGGAGCCTCCTGAAAAAACTCTCCAAGCGGCGGCAGCTCATCCTCGCCGCAGTACTTGTGGCGGCGGGATTCTGGGGTGTGTCCATGCTGCCGGAGGACCCGGGCGCAGCCCTCATACAGCTTTACCTCTGCTACGGTGTGCTCAACGGCCTGGGCACCGGCATCGCCCACAACGCGGTGCTGTCCGGCGTGCAGCCGTGGTTTCCCGACTGCCCGGGGCTTATCTCCGGCGCGCTGCTCATGGGTGTTGGCGTCGGCGCGCTGATTCTGGGCTACATCGCTGCGGCCCTCATAGGAGCCGTGGGTCTGTCCGCTACCTTCCGCGTTTTTTCCGTCGCCATGCTCGTCGTCCTGCTGGCCGGGGCCGCCATTGTGCGGCTGCCCGGGGCGGGGGATGACCTCCCCGCCGGGCAGAAGGCGGCGGCTTTTGCCCCGGCTATGGAGCTGACAACCGCCCAGATGCTCCGGCGGCCCACCTTCTGGGTCTATTTTGTGTGGAACGTCTGTATGTCCGCCAGCGGGATGCTGGTTATCAACTCCGCCTCGTCCATTGCCGTACATTACGGGCTGGCCGCCGTCGCGGGGCTGGTTGTCTCCGTGTTCAACGGCATGGGGCGGCTGGCCGTGGGCACCTGCATGGACAAGCTGGGCTGGAAGCGCACCATGTATCTGGCCAACGGCATACTGCTGGTCTCCGGCATCGCGCTCCTGATGGGCGACCGGGCCGGGAGCGGTGCGGTTGTCCTCGCCGGGATGCTGCTCATGGGCGTGTGCTACGGCGGCGGAGGGACTATTTCCGCCGCCCTCATCCGCCAGCTCTACGGCGGCCGGAACTATGCCGCCAACTTCGCGGCCTGCAACCTGTGTGTCTTCCCGGCCTCCATCATCGGCCCCATGATTTCCGCCGCGCTGCAGGATATGTCCGGCGGCGGGTACTTCTCCACCTTCGTGATGGTCATCATTATGGGCGGAGTGACGCTGGCGCTGAACTTCGGCATCCGGAAGCCCTGAAAAACTGCAATTCCCCGGGTCACCTCTGTGACCCGGGGAAAATTACAGCCCGTCGGAAAAGGAAAAGCCTTTTTCGACGGATGGATTGCACCCGAACGTACAACGGTGCAAAGCTTTGCCCCCTTCGATAAAAGGGGGTTAAAAAATGTCAACCAATAAATCCGAACACCTGCAGCTCCACCTGTGGGAGCCGGGGGACAGCGTTCTCCGTACGGAATTCAACGAGAACTGGGAGAAGATCGACGCCAGCGCCGCGCAGGCGCAGGCCGACCTCACCAACGGGCTTGCGGATGTGCAGGCCTCGCTGGCGGTCAAGCACTTCGCCGTGGGCACCTACGCCGGAAACGACGGCACAAGAACCGTCGCGCTGGGCTTCACGCCCAAGGCCGTGCTGATCTGCAACACCATGGCGGTGGCCAACATCGGCAATAAGATCGGTATGGCCGTCACCGGCGGCACGTATGACGCCAACAGCGTCACCAAGGGGCTGATCTCCATCGTCACAAACGGGTTCAAGGTGGTGAACGACAGCAATTATGCCATGAATTCCAGCACCTATTCCTACCACTATCTTGCACTCGGATGACCGGAGTGCAGAAATGGCCCCGCAGACATGAGACAGACCGCCGTAAAACAGTAAACTTAAGAAATGGTGAAAACCTTGTGTTTTCAAGGGGTGCGGCGTGACTTTGGTCACGCCGTTTCCTCTTTCATCGGCTCATTGGGCGGGATAAAACCCAGTCCGTCGAAAAAGGCACGGCCTTTTCCGCCGGAAGGATTTTATTTCTTTCGCCGCTGCAGCGGCGAACCTTTACGTTTACTCCTTCTTGGGCAGCTTATGCTGGGTGCCGTCCGGCTCCACCAGATAGGTGTTGTCCAGCTGACTCATCAGATTTTTCTTCACGCTGGCGATATATTCCCGCCGCAGGGCGTCCCGCTCCGCCTGCTCCTCGGCGGTGAGGGTCTCCCCTGCCTTTACCCGGCGGGCAAATTCATTGATGCGGTCGATCTTTTTCTGATCCATTACACATACCTCTCGATCTCGATCATGACGCGGCCCTTCCGGGAAGCGCCGCCCACGGTCTTCAGAATGCACTTGCCCAATCCGCGGCAGGTGAGCACGTCACCTTCGGCTACGGTCTTGTCCGCCTTGGTGCACTCCCGGTGGTTGACGGACACCCGCCCGCCGGAAATGAGGTCGGCGGCCTTGCCCCGGGCGATGGAAAAGCCGGAGGACAGTACCGCATCCAGTCGGAGGGCGGCCACAGTGTCGTGCACCAGCTTCACCTGCACCGGCGCGGGAGTGAGGCCGCTGACTGCCAGTTCACGGAGCTGCAGGCGGTACCGCCCGGCCTGGTCGAACTGTGACAGAATGATGGGGACGGCCTCTGTGAGCGCGACAATCTGCGCCCGGCCGTCCAGCACCAGAATATCGCCGATCTTCTCCCGTGTCAACCCTGTGCCCATGAGCCCACCCAGAATATCCCGGTGGGTCAGGCCGGCCCCGGCGGGAAAGGCGGCTTCCACCGCCCCAAGCGGCAGGTCGTCGCCGGACACGAAGTCCTCCGGCTCCAGCCAGTCCGGGAGAAAGACGCACACCGTGCGCTCAGCCCCCTCGTAGCCGCCGAAAAAGAAGTGCTTCGGGTGGCCGCAGGCATTGAGCAGCGGTTCGGCCGCCGCCCGCTGGGCGGGGGTGAGGAACTGAGTGGCGCAGGGGATGGAGCGCTGCTCCGTGCGCTCCATCTGGTCCAGCACCCGGGCCAGCGCCATGCGCTCCTCCGGGTCCTTGGAGAATTTGTTCAGAAGTTCAGTTTTGTTCATACGCTCACGCTCTTCTGGGCATTGTATAGGCCGGCATACTCGCCGCCGCGGCGGAGCAGTTCCTCGTGGGTGCCCTCCTCCACGATGCGGTTGTCGTCCACCACAATGATGCGGTGGGCGTTTCGGATGGTGGACAGCCGGTGGGCGATGATGAGGGTGGTGCGGCCCCGGGCCAGCTCGTCAAAGGCGGACTGGATGCGGGCCTCTGTGACGGAGTCCAGCGCGGAGGTGGCCTCATCCAGAATGAGGATGGGGGGATTTTTCAGGAAAATGCGGGCGATGGAAATGCGCTGCTTCTGGCCGCCGGAGAGCATGACGCCCCGCTCGCCCACCTGAGTCTGGAAGCCGTCGGGCATTTCCATGATGTCATTGTAGATTTCGGCCCGCTTGGCGGCCTCCACGATCTCGGCCTCGGTGGCGTCGGGCCGGCCGTAGCGTATGTTGTCAAAAATGGTGCCGGCAAAGAGAAACACGTCCTGCTGGACGATACCGATGTTCTGCCGGAGGGAGTGCTGGGTGACGGAGCGCACGTCCTGCCCGTCCACGAGGATGCGGCCGCCGGTGACGTCGTAGAACCGGGGGATGAGCTGACACAGGGTGGACTTGCCGCCGCCGGAGGGGCCGACTACCGCCACCGTCTCCCCCTGCGGAATGTGGATGGAAATGTGGTCCAGCACCGGCTCGCCGCCGTCGTAGGCGAAGGACACGTCGTCGATGTCGATGTCGCCCTTTGCGGCGGGCATGATCTTTGCGTCGGGGGCATCGGCCCCCTCGGGCTGCACCCGCATGAGCTCCACAAAGCGCTTGAAGCCCGCCATGCCGTTGAGGAACTGCTCCACAAAGGCGGCCAGCTTGCGCACCGGGGTGAGGAAGGTGGAGATATACAGGGCGAAGGTCACAAGGTCGATATAGTCCATCTGACCCTTCATGATGAAATAGCCGCCGGCGGCGATGGTCAGCACGTTCATCACCGGCAGGGCGAACTCCAGCCCGGCATTGTAGATGGCCATGGCCTTGTAATACCCCCGCTTGGCCCCCTTGAACCTGTCGTTGGATGTGCGGAACTTCTCGTTTTCCTGATCCTCGTTGGCGAAGGCCTTGGCGGTGCGCATGCCGGAGATGGAGGACTCCAGCTGACCGTTGATGCCCGCCATGTTCTGCTTGACCTGGACGGAGGCCTTCATCATCCGCCGCCGCTGGATAACGGTGAAGATTACGAACACCGGCACCACCGCGAACACGATGAGTGCCAGCCGCCACTGGATGGTGCACATCAGGCAGAAGGCGCCGATGAGGGTGACCAGCGAGATAAACAGATCCTCCGGCCCGTGGTGAGCAAGCTCGGTGATTTCAAAGAGGTCGTTGGTGGCCCGGCTCATGAGCTGGCCGGTGCGGTTCTTGTCGTAGAAGGAGAAGGACAGATCCTGCATATGCTGGAACAGATCCCGGCGGATGTCCGCCTCAATGAGCACGCCCATCATGTGGCCGTAGTAGGTGACGATAAAGTGCATCCCGGCCCGGAGGGCGTAGGCCCCCAGCAGAATACCCATGACAGCGAAAAACGCCCCGAACAGGCCGCTTGGCAGCAGAGACTGCATGGACAGCCGGGAGACATAGGGGAAGGCCAGATCCACCAGCGCGATGCCCAGGGCACAGCACATATCGAGAATGAACAGCTTCAGATGCGGCTTATAATAGGAAAGAAATATGGGGACGTATCCACATTGGAAACGGTCTTTCTGCATGTCGGTCAGGACTCCTTTTACAATTCATAGTGAGTGTATATAGTATACGAAGGAAACCCGGGCTTGTCAACGGCGGCCGGGGGGCATATAATAAGTCATAAGGCAAACGATAAAAAAAGGGGGGAGCGCTGTGGATACCGATCTGCTGACATGGTCACAGCGTGGACGGCTGTGGGTGCGGCTGGGCATCCGGGCGGCGCTGACGGCTGGGGCCGTCCTGCTGCTGGTGTTCGTGATTGCGCCGCTGGTGTCGCTGCTGATGCCCTTTGTGCTGGCGCTGATTCTGGCGTGGCTGCTCAATCCGCTGGTGCGGTGGCTGAAAAAGAAGCTGCCCCTGTCCCGGAAGGCCATTTCTCTCATCCTGCTGCTGGTGGTGTTCGGCTGCATCGGTGGGCTGCTGTACGCGCTGGGCCGCGCGCTGGTGGTGCAGATTATTTCCCTGTTTGAAAACTGGCAGCCCATCCTGGACAGTGTTCTGAGCACCATCGATAACGTGGGCGCCTGGCTCCACGGGCTTAACGGGATGCTATCCGAGGGGACGGCAGCCACCGGCGAGGAGCTGACGACGAAGCTGGCGGAGTGGATTGGCGGTCTTGACCTGTCCGGCTACATTTCAACGGCGGCGGGCTGGGCTACGGAGATGCTGTCCGGCCTTCCGGGCTTCGTGGTGGCTGCGGTGGTGTTCCTCATGGGCAGCTATTTCATTACCGGTGACTACCCCCAGCTGCGGAGCGCGGTTACCGAGCAGATCCCGGGCAATATGCGGACCTTCTGCGGCGAAGTGCGCCGGATCTTTATGGAGGCCTTCGGCGGCTATCTGAAGGGGGAGCTGCTGCTGAGTCTGGGCGTGTTCCTCATCCTGCTGGCGGGCTTTCTGCTGACGCGGCAGTCCTACGGGCTGGTGCTGGCCTTCGTGCTGGCGGTCATGGACTTTATCCCCATCATCGGCTCCGGTACCGC
Source organism: uncultured Oscillospiraceae bacterium (assembly GCA_964396195.1). Lineage (GTDB taxonomy): Bacteria > Bacillota > Clostridia > Oscillospirales > Oscillospiraceae > Enterenecus. The sequence goes on along the minus strand of CAYNEH010000062.1, from coordinate 2,356 downwards.
CATGGTGCCGTGGGCGGTGATCGACCTCATTCTGGGCGATTATCGCCACGCCATCGGCTTCGTGGTCATCTGGGGCATCGTGGCCCTGTTCCGCCGCCTGGCGGAGCCCAAGGTACTCAGCGGCCAGATGGGTCTGCCCCCCATCCTGTCGCTCGTCGGCATCTATGTGGGCATGAAGGTTGGCGGTGTGCTGGGCATGGTGGTGGGTCCGCTGCTTCTGCTGGTGTGCATCAACCTGACCAAGCTGGGCATTTTCCGGCCGGTGGCGTGGGACATCCGCCTGGCGGCGCTGGACGTGGCCGCCCTTCTGCGGGAGGGCCGACCCCCGGAGAACGGCGGCGGAGCCGGCAGCTCCGGCGACCCGAAGCAGTGAAAGGCGACATTCTCCCGGCGTTTCCACGCCGGGAGATTATTTTTTCAGAAAACTTTCAGGCTAAGTTTATAATCAATTCGGTTTGCTTTCACACTCTGGACATAATTTAGCGTTATCTTATGTTCAGAACAAAAAAGGAGTGACAGTTATGTACCCTTACGATAAAGATAACAACATGAACAACAGCCCTGCCAACTGGGACAGTGACAGCGGCACTACGTACCATTACAGCTACAACAACAACCCCCAGCCCTCCGCGCCCCAGCCGGAGCAGCCCAAGAAGGCTCATAAGAGCCATCGCACCGCCGGAAAGGTCGCGGCACTGGTTCTGTGCTGCGCATTGATTGGCGGCGGCGCGGGTGTGGGCGGCGCGGCCATCTACGCCGCAGCGTCCGGCAGCGACAATTCCGACACCGTGAGCACCATCTACCAGAACAACACCCCCACCACCACGGTGAACATCACCACCGCCGACGGCGTTAAGGAGATGAGCCTCAGCGAGATCTACGCCTCCTATGTTGACTCCTGCGTGTGCGTCAACGTGACGTCCACGGTGCAGCAGGGCTTCTACCAGTATGAGGCCAGCGGCGCGGGCTCCGGCTTCATCATCAGCGAGGACGGCTACATCGTCACCAACTACCACGTCATCGACGGGGCCAGCACCATCAAGGTCACCCTGAACAACGGCGAGACCTATGATGCCACCCTCATCGGCGGCGAGGAGCTCAACGACGTGGCCGTGCTGAAGGTCAACGGCGTCACCGGCCTGAAGCCCGTGGTGCTGGGCGACTCCGACAGCCTTGTGGTGGGTGAGACCGTCTCCACCATCGGCAACGCCCTCGGCTCCTACTCCTTCTCCCAGACCTCCGGAACCGTGTCCGCCACCGGCCGCTCCGTCACCATGAGCGACGGCACCGTGATGAACATGATTCAGACCGACTGCACCATCAACAACGGCAACTCCGGCGGCCCCCTGTTCGACCAGTACGGCCGTGTGGTTGGCATCACCTCCGCCAAGCTGTCCAACAACGGCAGCTCGTCCAGCTCTGAGGCCACCATTGAGGGCATGGGCTTCGCCATCCCCATCAACGATGTCATCGACATCATCACCGACTACATGCAGTACGGCTATGTCACCGGTCGGCCCTCCATGGGCATCACGGTGGCCAATATCACCGAACAGTACCAGAGCACCTTCGGCTGGCCCGCCGGCGTGTACGTAAACTCCGTGGAGTCCGGTTCCTGTGCTGAGACTGCCGGCCTGAAGCAGGGCGACATCATCACCAAGCTGGGCGACACCGAGGTCACCTCCGTCAGCGAGCTGTCCTCCGCCAAGAATCAGTTCAAGGCCGGTGAGAGCACGACCCTGACCATCTACCGCTCCGGCGAGTACCAGACGCTGACCATCACCTTCGACGAGCAGACCGCCAGTACCGCCAGCAGCAGTTCCGACACCACCGACAACAGCCAGAGCAGCGGCACCGACAACAGTCAGAACGGCTACGGTTACGGATACAGCTACGGCAACGGCAACGGAAACAGCAACGGCAGCAGCGGTTACGGCTGGCCCTTCGGCGGCTGAATCGGGTAAGACAACGCCCATAACGGCGATAAAATAAAGCGCGCATAAAGCGGCCCGCACCGGGATTTCCGGCGCGGGCCGCGATTTTTGTGATGCGGATCAGGCGGACATGGCGGCAATTTCCGCTTCGGCCTCGCCCCGGGTGTCTGCGGAAAAGCAGAACGCCCCGTCCAGATAGACCTCCACATGACCTCTTACAAATTCCAGCTCATACATTTCAGGCACACCCTTTCGTCTTATATTGCCTTGATTATACGAAAGAGAGTGTCCCATAAAACGGACAATAACGAAAAATCCGCCCCGCAGAGTCTGCGGGGCGGATTTTGTTTCAGGTGAGGGTCAGCGTCGGGACGCCGTGGGCGGCGGCCCAGTCACCCTCCCGCCGGTGGCAGGAGAAGAGC
>CAYNEH010000061.1:0-9266 GCA_964396195.1 uncultured Oscillospiraceae bacterium | reverse complement strand
GTGCTGGCCGGGGAGATGCACAAGCTGTTTACCGGCCCCGAGGTGGGCGAGCTGTTGGACTTTCTGGACAGCCGCCGGGACGAGCTGGACAGCGTCGCCGCCCGCGAGGTGACGGTGCTCCGCCGGGACTACAGCAAGACTGCCCGCATCCCCGCCGACGAGTACATGGAGTACGCCATGCTCACCAACGAGGCCAGCGACGTGTGGCACCGGGCCAAGGAGAACAACGACTTCGAGTCCTTCCGCCCCGTGCTGGAAAAGCTGGTGGACTTCAACCGGAAGTTTGCGGGCTACTACGACCCGGACAAGGCCCCCTATGACGCGCTGCTCAACGAGTATGAGCGGGGCGTGGACATGGCCTATCTCGACAGGTTCTTCGCCGCCGTCCGGGAGAAGCTGGTGCCCCTCATCCACGCCATCGGCGAAAAGGAGCAGCTGGACGACAGCGTCCTCCACCGCCACTATCCCGCCGAGGCCCAGCGGAAGTTCTCCGACTACCTCATGGAGGTGCTCCAGCTGGACCGCGCCCACTGCGCCATCGGTGAGACGGAGCACCCCTTCACCCTGAACTTCACCAGTCAGGACGTGCGCATCACCACCAACTACAAGGAGGACGACGTGTCCAGCTCCATGTACTCCGTCATCCACGAGGGCGGCCACGCCCGGTACGAGCTGAACATCGACCCGGCGCTGGACTACACCTGCCTTGCCGGCGGCGTGTCCATGGGCGTCCACGAGAGCCAGTCCCGGTTCTACGAGAACATCATCGGCCGCTCCCTGCCCTTCGTGCAGGCCATCTTCCCCAAGATGCGGGAGTTTTTCCCCGAGCAGCTTGACGGCGTGACGGCGGAGGAGTTCTACAGGGCCGTAAACAAGGCCCAGCCCTCCCTCATCCGCACCGAAGCCGACGAGCTGACCTACTGCCTGCACATCATGGTGCGCTATGAGATCGAAAAGCGGCTCATCGGCGGCACGCTGGCGGTGAAGGACGTTCCGGCGGAGTGGAACCGGCTCTACAAGGAATATCTGGGCATCGACGTGCCCGACGACACCCGCGGCTGTCTTCAGGATTCCCACTGGTCCGGCGGCGACTTCGGCTACTTCCCGTCCTACGCCCTCGGCAGCGCCTACGGCGCCCAGATGCTCCGCAACATGGAGCGGGAAATGGACGTGTGGGGCCCCGTCTCCAGGGGCGACCTGTCCGGCGTCACCGGCTGGCTGCGGGAGCACATTCACAAGTACGGCGGCATGATGGAGCCCGCCGACATCGTGAAGAACGCCTGCGGTGACTTTGACCCCACGGTGTATACCGACTATCTCACGAAAAAATATTCCGAGCTGTACGGGCTGTAAGTCCGGTTCACCGGACATACCAACCGGGAGAATCACATTCAAGGAGGTCTTTTTATGAAGATCGCGCTCGTCACCGGCGCGTCCAGCGGTCTGGGCCGGGAATTTGTCCGCCAGCTGGGCGCGGACAACACGCTGGATGAAATCTGGGCCGTGGCCCGCCGGGAGGAGCGGCTCACCGCCCTGCAAAATTACACCGCCCGCCCCGTGCGCCCCATCCCCATGGATCTGACCCGGCGGGAAAAGGTGGAAGAACTGAAGGCAATGCTGTCGGCAGAAAAGCCGGACATCGCCGTGCTGGTCAACGCGGCGGGCATGGGCCGCATCGGCCCCACCGCCGACATCCCCGATGCCGACAATGACGCCATGATCGACCTGAACTGCCGGGCGGCGGTGGACGTGACGGCGGCGGCCCTGCCCTATCTCCGCCGGGGCAGCCGGGTGCTGGAGATCTGCTCCACCGCGGCGTTCCAGCCCATCCCCCAGCTCAACGTCTACGCCGCCACCAAGGCTTTCCTCATGAGCTACACCAAAGCGCTGCATCACGAGCTGCTGCTCCGGGGCATCCATGTCACGGCGGTGTGCCCGTACTGGGTGAAGGACACGGAGTTCATTCCCAAGGCGGAGGAGACCAGCGCCAACGGCTTCAGGCACTACCCGCTGGCCTCCCGGGCCAGGCACGTGGTGCGCCGGGCGCTGACAGACAGCAGGCTGAACTTCTGGGTGTCCACCCCCGGGCCGGTATGCACCGTCCACCGGCTCACCGCCAAATTCATTCCCCACGCCGTGATGGTCCCGCTGATGGACGTGATCCGGCGGCTGTAAACGATTATTCATTGTGAGGCGATCAGACATGGAATTCACATTGGACGAACTGACCGAACAGGCCGCCCGGGCACTGCGGGAGCTGCTGGACACGGCCGACCTGCACGCCGGGGACATTTTCGTGGTGGGCTGCTCCTCCTCGGAAATCACCGGCGGCCGCATCGGCAAGGCCTCCAGCCTTGAGGCGGCGGAGGCGGTGCTCCGGGGCATCTGGCCCATTCTGGGGGAGCGGGGCATCTGGCTGGCGGCCCAGTGCTGCGAGCATCTGAACCGCGCCCTCATCATCGAAGACGCCTGCGCCCGGCAGTATGGGTACGACCCGGTGTGCGTCGTCCCTCAGCCCAAAGCGGGCGGCTCCTTCGCCACGGCGGCGTGGCGGAGCTTCGAGCACCCGGTGGCGGTGGAACACATCCGCGCCCACGCCGGGCTGGACATCGGCGGCACCCTCATCGGGATGCACCTGCGGGACGTGGCGGTGCCCGTCCGGCTGAGCCTTGACCACATCGGAAACGCCATCCTGCTGTGCGCCCGCACCCGCCCGAAGCTCATCGGCGGCAGCCGGGCCGTTTACGAGGAACAATAACAAAAATGAAACCGGGACTGGAAACGCAATGCTCCAGCCCCGGTTTTACTTTTTTGTCTTACCACACCAACGTGGCGAAATAGTCATCCGGCGTCTCTGCCCGGCGCATCATCTCCACGGAGCCGTCCTCCCGGAGGAGCAGCTCGGCGGAGCGCAGTCTGCCGTTGTAGTTGTAGCCCATGGAGAAGCCGTGGGCGCCGGTGTCGTGGAGCACCAGAATATCCCCCATGTCAATTTTGGGCAGCATCCGGTCGATGGCAAATTTATCGTTGTTCTCGCACAGGGAGCCAACCACGTCGTATTTGTGGTCGCAGGGGGCGTTTTCCTTGCCCAGAACGGTGATGTGGTGGTACGCGCCGTACATGGCGGGGCGCATGAGGTTGGCGGCGCAGGCGTCCACGCCGATATATTCCTTGTAAATGTGCTTTTCGTGGACGGCGGTAGTCACCAGATGACCGTAGGGTGCCAGCAGGAACCGTCCCAGCTCGGTAAAGATGGCCACATCGCCCATGCCCGCGGGGACGAGGATCTCCTCATAGGCCTTACGCACGCCGTCGCCGATGACGGCGATGTCATTGGCTCGCTGTTCCGGGCGGTAGGGAATGCCCACACCGCCTGACAGGTTGATGAAGCCGATGTGGCAGCCCGTCTCCTCCGCCAGCTCCACCGCGGTTTTGAACAGGATGCGGGCCAGCGCGGGGTAGTAGTCGTTGGAGATGGTGTTGGAGGCAAGGAAGGCGTGAAGTCCGAAGTTTTTTGCCCCCAGCTCCCGGAGCCGCCGGTAGGCCTCGGCGATCTGGGGCCGGGTCATGCCGTACTTGGCGTCCCCCGGCTTGTCCATGACCTGAAAGCCCTCCTCGCTCTCCCCCAGCGTAAACGTTCCGCCGGGGTTGTAGCGGCAGGAGATGGTCTCGGGCACGCGGCCCAGCGTCTTATAAAGGAAATCCACGTGGGTCAGGTCGTCCAGATTAATGGTGGCCCCCAACCGGTCGGCCAGCAGAAACTCCTCCGCCGGAGTCTCGTTGGAGGAAAACATGATCTCGCTGCCGGAAAAGCCGCAGCGCTCGGACATCATCAGCTCCGTCAGCGAGGAGCAGTCGGTGCCGCAGCCCTCCTCCCGGAGAATCTTCAGAATGCCGGGGGTGGGGGTGGCCTTGACGGCGAAGTATTCCTTATAGCCCGGGTTCCACGCGAAGGCCGCCTTCAGCGCCCGGACGTTTTCCCGTATGCCCTTCTCATCGTAAATGTGGAAGGGCGTGGGGTAGGTCTTGATAATCTCCCTGGCCTGCGCCTCGGTGAGAAACGGTTTTTTCATATTTGAATCTCCTTTTGCCGGACATGCCCGGCGGGGATAATTGTTACAGCAGCACAACCCCGGCCCTCCCCATGGAGCAGGCTCCATGGGGACCCCTTTGATTTCAATGCTCGGCGGAAGTGAATTCCGCCTCCGCCAAGATTTTGCTGGCGCAAAATGCTTGTACGCCGCACCCGCGGCGACGCCTGCACGGTTCTGACGGTTACAGCAGTACGACTCCGGCTTCTCTGCAAGCTTCCAGAGTTTCGGAATCCCAGACACTGACCTGAACCTCGCCTATATGAGCCTTGCCGAGGAGGAGCATGCACACGCGGCTCTGGCCGATGCCGCCGCCGATGGTCAGCGGCAGCTTGCCCTCCAGCAGCATTTTGTGGAAGGGCAGCGTCCGCCGGTCGTCGCACCCGGCGATGGTCAGCTGCCGGTCGAGGGACTCGGGGCTCACCCGGATGCCCATGGACGAGATCTCAAATGCCTGCTCCAGAATGGGGTTCCAGATGAGGATATCGCCGTTGAGCGCCCAGTCGTCATAGTCCGGGGCACGGCCGTCGTGGGGCTTGCCCGACTTCAGCGCGCCGCCGATGCCCATGAGGAAGGTGGTGTGATGATCCTTCACCCACGCATTCTCCCGCTCCTTGGGGGTGAGGTCGGGCCAGAGGTCCTCAAGCTCCTGCGCGGTGACGAAGGATACCTCCCCGTCCACCGGAGGCAGGGCGGTGAGGGCCGGGAACACCGACCGCAGGGTGGTCTGGGTGTCCCGCAGCGCGCCCACAATGGTGCGCACCGTGTCCTTGAGGTAAGTCTCGTTCCGATCCCGGGGGGCCAGCACCTTTTCCCAGTCCCACTGATCCACATACACGGAATGAATGTTGTCCAGCTCCTCGTCCCGGCGGATGGCGTTCATGTCGGTATACAGCCCTTCACCCACGGAGAACTGGTAGCGATACAGAGCCAGCCGCTTCCACTTGGCCAGCGAGTGAACCACCTGCGCGTCCCGCCCGGCGTCCGGGATGTCGAAGGACACCGCCCGCTCCACGCCGTTCAGGTCGTCATTCAGGCCGGTGGATGCCTCCACAAACAAGGGTGCAGACACCCGGCGGAGGTGGAGGGCACCGCCCAGATTGTCCTCAAACAGTCGCTTCAAAAGGCCGATGGCCTTCTGGGTATCGTAAAGATTCAGGCAGGGGGCGTACCCCTGGGGGATGACAGTGTGCAGCATGGCTTTACTCCTTTGTTTCTTTGTTTCTTTGCTTCGCTAAATTTTCACCATTATACGACACTTGCGTAAAATTTGCAATTCAAATTGTGTTTCCCTTCACAAAATGCTATAATATCCGCAAACAGGCTGATACAGCAGGAACGTGACCCCAGCTCTTTTCCCGCGAAAAGCCGGGGCAGGCCCTGCACCTTCCCGAAGAACGGCACCGATATAAAGGAGGCTGTATATATGGTCGAACATTTTGAAGAAAAGCTCAGCGAATACGCCCACCTGCTGGTAGAGGTGGGTATGAACCTCCAGCCCGGCCAGCTCCCCCGCATCGCAAGTCCCGTGGAGTGCGCGCCGCTGGCCCGGCTGTGCGCGCAGGCGGCGCTGGACGCCGGGGCCCGGGACGTGCTGGTGGAGTGGACTGACGACTTTGTCACCCGCCAGCGTTACCTCAAGGCCGGGGACGAGGCCTTTACCGTGTTCCCCGACTACATGAAGGCCAAATTTGACTGGATGGTGGAGCAAGGCTGCACCGCCCTGTCAATCATCGGCTCTGACCCCGAGGTGCTCCTCGGCGTGGATCCCGCCCGCATTCAGGCGTGGCAGCGGGCCTCTGCCGAGCCCACCAAGCCGTGGTACGACGCCATGATGGCCAGCCGCTTCCAGTGGTCCATCGGTGCACACCCCACCAGGGCGTGGGCGGAAAAAGTGTTCCCGGACAAGAAGGGAGACGAGGCCATCGACGCTCTGTGGGATGCCGTCTTCTCCGTCTGCCGCATCACCGGGGACGGCAAGGCAGTGGAGCGCTGGCGCGATCACGTGGAGTCCACCGCCCGCCGGGCAAAGATCCTCAACGACTGCCAGTTCAAGACCCTCCGCTACACCAACAGTCTGGGCACCGACCTGACCGTCACCCTGCCGGAACATCACATCTGGGCGGGCGGCAGCGAGAAGAGCGCCGCCGGCGTGGAGTTCGTGGCCAACATCCCCACGGAGGAAATCTTCACCGCGCCCCGCTGGGACGGCGTGGACGGCCGGGTGTACGCAGCCCTGCCGCTGGCGCTGGACGGCAACGTGGTCCGGGACTTCTATCTGGACTTCAAGGGCGGAAAGATCGTCAACGTCCACGCCGAAGAGGGCGAAGAGGTGCTGAAAAACTCCATCAACATGGACGAGGGCTCCTCCTATCTGGGCGAGGTGGCGCTGGTGCCCTTCGACTCCCCCATCCGCAACACCGGCATTCTGTTCTACAATACCCTGTTTGACGAAAACGCCTCCTGCCATCTGGCCTTCGGAGCGGCCTACCCCACCTGCGTGGAGGGTGCGGACAAGCTCAGCGCCGAGGAGCAGAAGGCCGCCGGACTCAACCAGTCCATCAACCACGTGGACTTCATGGTGGGCACCGCCGACCTGTCCATCGTGGGCACCACCCACGACGGTCGGGAGATTCCGGTGTTCGTGAACGGAAACTTTGCATTTTAAACGCTGAGCCGCCGCGAACAGCCCGGTCGGACCGGAGCGAGGACGAGGGAAGACCAGTCCGAGGCGGAGGAAACCCGGGCGTCGTGAGCAGGCAAAGCGTGAGAGCACCGCACCACAGCAATCCTGAAATCATGACAGGAGGTTTTATTTATGGATTACATGCGCAATTACGAACGCTGGCTCAGCTCCCCCGCCCTGTCCGACGGGGAGCGGGCAGAGCTCGCCGCCATCCGGGGCGACGAAAAGGAGATCGAGTCCCGGTTTTACGCCCAGCTGTCCTTCGGCACCGCCGGGCTCCGGGGCACCATGGGCGTGGGGCTGAACCGGATGAACGTCCACGTCGTCCGCCACGCCACGCAGGCCTTCGCGCAGGTCATTTTGGACGAGGGGGCGGAGACGGCGGCCAAGGGCGTGGCCATCTGCTTCGACTGCCGGAACAACTCCGCCCTGTTCGCCCGGGAGGCCGCCTGCGTCATGGCGGCCAACGGCATCGGCGTCCGGCTGTTCGACGCCCTGCGCCCCACGCCGGAGCTGTCCTTCGCCATCCGGCACTATGGCTGTGCCGCGGGCATCAACATCACCGCCAGCCACAACCCCAAAGAGTACAACGGCTACAAGGTCTACTGGTCCGACGGGGCGCAGCTGCCCCCCCGGCACGCCGATCTGGTGGCCCGGAAAATGCAGGAACTGGACGTGTTCGACTCCGTCCGCACCATGGACTACGACGCCGCCACGGCGGAGGGCCGCATCACCCTCATGGGTGAGGAAACAGACGAGCTGTTCCTCGCCAAAGTCATGGAGCAGGTCAACGACCAAGCCGCCGTGGACGCGGTGGCCGACCGTTTCACCATGGTCTACACTCCCTTTCACGGCACGGGGTACAGACTCATCCCCGAGGCTCTGCGGCGGCTGGGCATGAAGCACGTCATCTGCGTGCCCGAGCAAATGGTCCTCGACGGCAATTTCCCCACCGTGGCCTCCCCCAACCCGGAAAATCCGGAGGGCTTCGCGCTGGCGGTGGAGCTGGCAAAGCAGAACGGCGCGGACTTCATCCTCGGCTCCGACCCGGACGCCGACCGGGTGGGCATCATGGTGCGCACCGGTGACGGCGAATTCCGCACCATCTCCGGCAACCAGACCGGTGTGCTGCTGCTGGACTACCTCATCGGGGCCAAGCGCCGCACGGGGAAAATGCCGGAAAAGCCCGTGGCTCTCAAGACCATTGTCACCACCGAGATGGCCCGGAAGGTGGCCGAGGACAACGGCCTTGCCTGCTACGATACCTTCACCGGCTTCAAGTTCTTAGCGGAAAAGAAGGATCAGCTGGAGCGGGACGGCGAGGGCACGGTCATCTTCTCCTATGAGGAGAGCTACGGCTATATGCTGGGTGACTACGTCCGGGACAAGGACGCCGTCACCGCCGCGCTGGCCCTCACCGAAATGGCCGCATGGTACGCCGGGCAGGGCATGACGCTGTACGATGCCCTGCTGGCCCTGTACGAAAAATACGGTCACTACGGTGAAAAGACGCTGAATCTGGTGATGCCCGGGCTGGACGGGCTGAAAAAAATGGCCGCCCTCATGGCGGGCCTGCGGGAAGCGCCTCCGGCGGACATCGGCGGCGAGGCCGTCGTCCGGCGGAAGGACTACCAGGACGGCTCCGTGGTGGACGTGTCCACCGGCGAGCGTTCGGAAATGGCGCTGTCCGGCTCCAACGTCCTGCGGTACGAGCTGGCGGACGGCACGTCCGTCATTGTCCGCCCCTCCGGCACCGAGCCGAAGGTAAAGGTCTACATCCTCGCCCGGGGCGAAAGTCAGGCGGACTGCGGCGATAAGATTGCGCGGTACGCCGCGTGGGCGGAAAATCTGAAAAAATAAGAAAGAACGCCCCGCTTTCTGAGAAAGCGGGGCGTTCTTTCCGTATTTGGAGATGGCTTCAGACGGTCACGGGGCCGTTTTCGGCGTTGTAGCGGATGCGGCCGTCCACCCAGCGGACGGACAGGTCGCAGGCCACGTTCTGAGTGGGATCGGGGTGACCCTCCCACAGGTGATACAGGGCAGGCAGGAATACCGGCCAGCGGCTGGCCTCGTACTCGGCGTGAAACGCCCGCATCTCGTCAGAGGGGGCAGAGTCAGGATCGGCCAGCACGAAGTCCGGCGGCATGGAGCACTTGGTGTTCACGATGGAGCAGGTGTAGTGGTTGGTACCGCCGGGAGCCGCCTCCCACATATGGATGGTCATGTCGCAGAGCTCGTTTTTGGAATTGAAGGTGCCCTCCACGATGACGTGGCTCAGACTGGCTGTGAGGGGAAAATAGTTGTCCAGATCCAGCCGGTGAATCTGGACGCCGTTGCCGCCGAAGACGGGCTTGCCGGGAGCCATGGTCTCAGAGATCATGTGAGAGGACTTGATAAAGCCCACTTCCCACGGAGCACGAACCCAGCTGAACCGCTTGTGAGCGCCGGGAGCCCAGAGGTAGTACCCCTTCTCCATGTTGGCCCACCAC
>CAYNEH010000060.1:0-9268 GCA_964396195.1 uncultured Oscillospiraceae bacterium | reverse complement strand
GTCCGGCTGGCACAGGTACAGCAGGGTATCTGTGTCGCAGTCGGTAAAAATTTCCTTCACATGGAGAAAATTACCGGAGGATTCTCCTTTGTTCCAAAGCTTCTGCCGGCTGCGGCTCCAGAACCACGCCGTCCTTGTCTTCAGTGTCAGCTCCACCGCCTCACGGTTGGTAAAGCCCAGCATGAGCACTTGCTTCGTATCAATGTGCTGAATGATCACCGGAATCAGATTCGATTTTTGAAACAGGGCATCCAGATTAATCAAATCGCTCACCTCACCGGAATATTCCGCCGCGTCAGATAGTCCTTCACCTGCGGAACCGTTAGTTCCCCGAAATGGAACAGAGACGCGGCTAATGCCGCGTCGCAGCCGGTCTCCTCGAACACCTGCGCAAAATGCTCCAGACTGCCGCAGCCGCCGGAGGCAATGACCGGAATGGACACTGCCTGCGTCACAGCGCGGGTCATTTCGATGTCAAACCCGGCCTTGGTGCCGTCAGCGTCCATAGAGGTCAGAAGAATTTCCCCCGCGCCAAGGCGCTGGCCCTCCTTCGCCCATTCCACCGCGTCCAGCCCGGTAGGTGTGCGCCCTCCGGCCACGACTACCTCATAGCCGCCCTCCGGCCGCTTCCGCGCGTCGATGGCCAGCACCACGCACTGGGAGCCGAACCGCTCCGCCGCCCGGAAGATCAGTGTGGGATCCTTGACGGCGGCGGAGTTAACGGAAATCTTGTCCGCCCCGGCCCGCAGCAGGATCTGAAAATCCTCCAGCGTCCGGATGCCGCCGCCCACGGTCAGCGGCACAAACACCCGGCTGGCCGTCCGCTCTACCACATCGGCCACCGTTTTACGGTCGTCGCTGGTGGCAGTGATGTCCAGAAAAACTATCTCGTCCGCACCCTGATTCGAATAATAGGTTGCTAGCTCCACCGGATCTCCGGCATCCCGGATGTTTACAAAGTTGACGCCCTTGACCACCCGCCCGTCGCGGACATCCAGACAGGGAATGATGCGTTTGGCTAACATTGCTCCCCTGCCTCCTTTACCGCCCGGGCCAGATTAACCGTCCCGGCATAGTAAGCCTTACCAACGATAGTGCCGTACATGCCCATGTCCCGGAGTCGGACGATGTCCTCGTTGCAGGACACACCGCCAGAGGCAATAACATCGCATTTCACATGCGTCTGAAGGGCCGCCAGCCGGTCATAGGCCGGACCTTCCAGCGTTCCATCCGTGGCAATGTCTGTAAAGATAATTTTCTTTACACCAATTGCAGCCATTTGGCTTGCGAATTTGAGATAGTCCAGTCCTGAGTCCTCTACCCAGCCGGCAGTCTTGACCTTTCCGTCTCTGGTGTCCACGCCCACGGCGATGCGCTCCGGGCCGTATTCAGCTACTGCCTGACGGACGAATTCCGGGTCCGTCACCGCCGCTGAGCCGATAACTGCCCGCAGCACACCCATGCCAAACACCGCGCGCAGGTCGCTCATGGAGCGGATACCGCCGCCCAGTTCCACCCGCAGGCCGGTCTTTGCCACAGCCGCCACGATGGCGCTGTTCTGACGGATTCCGTCCTTCGCGCCGTCGAGATCTACCATGTGAATGTATCGGGCACCGGCGTCATAAAAGGCTCGGGCAGTGCTTAGCGGGTCGTCGGCCACCTGATGGACCGTGCCAAAGTCGCCCTGATACAAGCGCACGACCTTCCCGTCTTTCAGGTCAATGGCGGGTAAAATGATCATAGGGTTTCCCTCCGTCAGCCAGGGTCACCCCTGGAATTTGTTGAATACGTAATCGTAGAAATCGTTCTCAATGATAAGCTCCGTGCAGGACAGCTTGTTGGTGACCTGCTTCTTCATAGAGTCCACATAGGACTCCTGCTCCTCTGCTGTCATCGTGACATCCGCCGCGGGGGTGAATTCCTGAGTATAGCGGTTGTAGTAGCCCTTATCCGTCAGCCAGCTGCGGGAGTGGAAAATGACCTGCCCCTCACTATCAGAGAGAATGTCAGAGCCAGACAGCATCCGGGAGTCATATTCCAGCCCCAGCAGATTGGAAACGGTGGGCAGAATGTCCACCTGACAGCACACCTTGTCCACATATACCGGCTCATCCATACTGGCGGACCAGATGAATAGGGTGTTTTTGTAGACGTCCACGTTGATGCTGCTCTCTTTAAGGTTTTCCAGATCCTCAGAAGATCCGAATGTCTCCCCGGACAGCTCCTCCAGCGTATCCACATTGAAGTACGGCACATGGTCAGGGCTGGCAACGATCAGCGTCTTATCCAGTTTCCCTGCCTCTTCCAGCTTGGTAAGCAGCTCTTCAAGCGCCCGGTCCACCTCGATGACAGTGGCGACGTAGTTCTTGGTGGTATCGCTGTATGGCAGGCCATCCACCAAATCCCGGTACTGGTTCGCCACACGGTTGTTGCTGTAAGGCATATGGCCGCTGATAGTCAGATAGTAGATATTGAATGGCGTGTCGCTGTTGATATAGTCATCCACGCTGGCGTCGATGACATACTTGTCCCGCTGGGGCCATAGGTAGTTGCTGCCGTCGGAGTTCATCTCAAGCTGAAGGCCGGTCTGATACTGCTTCCATGTGTAACCCAGATTAGTGTGAGATGCGTAGCGGCCGTACATATCCGTGTTGCCGTGGTAGCCCAGATTGGTGTAGCCCAAACGGCCCAGCTGCTGAGCCAGCGAGAAGTAGCAGTTTGTGCCCAGCACGCCGGTGCGCTTCATGGAGGAAGGGTTGCCGTCCTTGGGATACAGGCCCAGCAGATTCTGGCACTCGCCGCCGGAGGTGCTGGTGTAATGGAGGGCGGTATAGAAGTTTTTGAACACAAAGCCCTCGTTGGCCAGTTTGTACAGCGTGGGTGTCAGCTCCGGGTCAATGGCATAGCCGGAGAAGCCTTCCAGCGTCAGAAAAATAACGTTGTATCCCTCAAACATGCCGGTGTACTGGTTCTTGTTCGTGGGAGTCTTGCTGTTGAAATACTTGGCCAGCCACTGGATATCCTCGTTGCTGGTGCTCTCGGCCACCGCTTCCAGATCCACGTCCATCACGTTGGGTGAGGTGTCGATGACTGGCGTGGGGCTCACTTCCGGATCATCACTGGGTTCAACGTCGGCAGCGGGCGTTTCCGACGGTTGCTGGCTGGGGGTACCGAAGTCGTCATCCAGATCCTTCCCCGCCGGGACGATCATGTGCTTCAGATCCAGCCGCAACATAGTCACGAGGCCCAGCTGCTCCACCTGATCGTCCAGATTGGTGTCCAGCTTATAAAGCTGCGCGGGAGTCAAATCACCACTCCATGGCAGATGGATCAGCCCAAGGCCCAGGAGATGGAACAACACCATAATGACCGCCACCACCCCGGCAAAGCGCACGTCCGTCCGTGGGAACAGGAGCAGACGGTTACCGAGCACGAACAGGAAGATCACCGGCAGGAACATAACAATGATAATAGGGATGCTGCGTACCACCATGGATACAATGGCGCCCATGTAGTCCGTCAGATGGTTCTCCGCCGCAAGGCCAAGCGTGCTGAACGGATAATAGGACTGCAAGATCTTCTTGGCAATAAGTTCAATGATGTATACCAACGTGATGAGCACAGCAAACACCTTGGACAGCACCCGGTTCACTTTCCGCTTGAACGGCATGGTGACCGCGCTGAACAGGCAGCCCGCCGCCAGCGCGAACACGAAATATACCATGAAGTATTTCATGTTCATTTCCATGTAAAGGTGGAGCACCAACTCCAGATAGACGAACAGCAGCGGGAAAAACAGGATGCGGCCCACCGTTCTGGCCGCCATAGAATTGCCGGAAGCGGAGCCGCTCCGGTAAGCCCGCTTCCCTCCGCGTCTGTAATTAGTCATAATTAGCCTCCTGAGAAATTCTTTGCAATTTGATTGAGCAGTATTATAGCATACAGGAAAACTCAATACCAGACAAAAAGTATTAAAGTTTCATAATGCAAAGATGCGCTTATTTTCCAAGCTGCGCAAAATTTTTCAGGATGGCAAGCCCCGTCTCGCCGCTTTTCTCAGGATGGAACTGGCAGCCGAAGGCATTTCCACTCTGGACCGCGGCTACCACTGTAGTTCCGTAGTCCGTTGTGGCAATAACCTGCTCCGGCTTTTCCGCTGCGCCGCAGAAAGAATGAACAAAATAGACGTAAACACCATCGTCCAACCCCCGGAACAGGGGCGAATCGTTCCGAAACATCAGGCTGTTCCAGCCAATGTGGGGCAGCTTGCATGCCGTCTCGATCCGCTTCACCCCGCCGGACACAAGGCCCAGCCCCCGGCAGCGGCGAACCTCCTCGCCCCACTCGAACAAAAGCTGCATCCCAAGGCAGATGCCCAGCACCGGCTTTTTCTCCGCCTGCCGGATGATGACCTTGTCCAGCCCTGCAGCGCGGAGCCGATCCGCGGCATCCGGGAAAGCCCCAACGCCGGGCAGAATGATGGCATCCGCCCTTTCGAGTCCCGCTTCGTCCCCGGCGATCAGCGTCCGCTCCCCGAGATAGGACATGGCGTTGGCCACGCTCTTAAGGTTGCCAACGCCGTAGTCCACGATGGCCGTATAGCCCATCACAGCACCCCCTTGGTGGAGGTCACGCCTTCTCCCTCCACCCGGACGGCATCCTTCAGCGCAAGGCCCAGAGACTTGAAGAGCGCCTCGGTGATGTGGTGGGCGTTCGCCCCGTACAGGCACTCCTGATGGAGGGTCAGCCCGGCGTTCATGGCGACGGCCCGCATAAACTCCACTGTCAGACAGGAATCATACGCCCCGATCATGGGCTGAGGCATGTCCGCCTGAAACACCAGATAGGGCCGGTTAGAGATATCCAGCACCGTACGGCACAGCGCCTCATCCATGGGGACGTATGCGCTGCCGAACCGACGGATCCCCGTCCGGTCGCCCAGCGCTTCCCGGAGCGCTTGCCCAAGTACGATGCCGGTATCCTCTACGGTGTGGTGTCCGTCTACATGGATGTCTCCTTTCACTGTCAGCACCAGCCCAAAACCCGCATAAAAGGCCAGAGCTGTCAGCATATGGTCAAAAAAACCGATACCGGTGGACACCTCTACTGAACTGTTCTCCAGCGTCAGGGCGAGATCGATCTCCGTTTCCTTCGTTTTGCGAACGATGTGCGCGGTACGCATTGGAACTCCTCCTGTCATACGGCTAAAGGGGCCGAAGAGCCCCTTTAGCCAATTTTATTGAAATCTCACCTTGATGGAATTGGCATGGGCGGTGAGATGCTCCGCCTCCGCCAGCGTGATGACCTGCTCGTGAACCTTTTCCAGCGACGCACAGTCGTACTCAATGACGCTCATGGTTTTAAGAAAGCTGTCAACCGACAACGGGGAGAAGAATCGCGCCGTACCGCTGGTGGGCAAGACATGATCTGGCCCAGCCATGTAGTCGCCTAACGGCTCCGGGCTGTAGGAGCCGAGGAACACCGCTCCGGCGTTCCGGATAATGGGCAACAGCGCCCGGGGCTGCTCAGTAACGATTTCCAGATGCTCCGGCGCGATCTCGTTAGCCAGCCGGGCAGCCTGCTCCAGATCCTCGCAGACGATAGCGCATCCGAAGTCCCGCAGGGAGCACTCGATGATCTCCGATCGGCCCAGATAGCCGGTCTGGCGGACAATCTCGCCGTCTACCGCCCGGGCAAGTTCCATGCTGTCCGTCAGCAGAACGGCGGAAGCCATCTTGTCGTGCTCCGCCTGACTGAGCAAATCCGCCGCGACGTAAACAGGGTCCGCCGTACCGTCGGCAATAACCAGCACCTCGGACGGGCCGGCCACCATGTCAATGTCCAGCTGACCATAGGCCATCCGCTTGGCAGATGCCACAAAAGCATTGCCCGGCCCCACCAGCTTGTCCACCCGGGGAATGAAGCCCGCGCCATAGGTCAGCGCCGCCACCGCCTGTGCGCCGCCCACGGCAATGACCCGATCCACCCCGGCAATCTTTGCCGCCGCCAGCACTGCATCGTTGAGATTCTCCGTGGGGGGTGTCACCATAACGATCTCATCCACCCCGGCCACCCGGGCAGGCACTGCGTTCATGAGCACCGAGCTGGGATAGGCCGCCGTGCCGCCGGGAACGTAAATGCCCACGCGGGTCAGGCCGCGCACGACACGGCCAACCGTGCCGCCGTCGGGGGACGTCCACTCCAAAGTTTTGGCCAACAGCTTCTCGTTGTAATCCCGGATGTTGGCCGCAGCCCGCTCCAGCGCTTCGGTCAGCTTCGCCGGGCAGCGGGCATAGGCCGCGTCCAGCATTTCCCGGGAAATTTCATAAGGCTCCGTATGGTCAAAACGCAGAGAATATTCTTTCACTGCTGCAAAGCCTTTTTCCTTTACATTTCTCATGATCTCAGCGACCGCGCGGTTAATATCCGCGTTCGCCTGCGCGGCCCGCGCCCGCATGGCGGAAATTTTCTCTTGCTCCGCTGTTCCGTCTGCTCGAATGATATCGATCATAATTTTCTCTCCAATTCGTTCTCGCAGCGCGAGATAAAATCCAATATTTGGCTCTTGTGCAGCTTCATGCTGGCCGTGTTGACAATGAGCCGTGCGGACACCTGCGCCACATCCTCGATGGGCACAAGACCATTTTCTCGGAGGGTCACACCGGTCTCCACGATGTCAACTATGCCGTCGGCCAGCCCTAAAATCGGCGCCAGCTCCACGCTGCCCTCGATCTTGATGATGTCCACGTCCATGCCTTTTTTTTCGAAAAACGCCCTGGTCACGCTGGGATATTTGGATGCGATGCGCCGAGTCTTATAGGTGCCGTAAAAATCCGTGCCCTCCTTGACCGCCAGTGCAAAGCGGCAGCGGCCGAAGCCCAGATCCAACACCTCGTAAAAGGCTCCGCCCTTTTCCAGAATGGTGTCCTTGCCCACGATACCCATGTCGCACACGCCGTGCTCCACATAGGTGATGACGTCCGGCGCTTTTGCCAGCACCGCATCGAGGGGATAATTGGGCAGCGCGTGGATGAGCCGCCGACCCGGATTTTTCACCGGCGTGCAGTCCAGCCCGATGGCTTCAAAAAGCTCCACTGACTTGTCCTGAAGCCTGCCCTTGGTCAGTGCGATTCTCAACCGTTCGCTCATAACCGCACCAGCCTTTCCGCGCCCTTTTCGATAATCAACAGCATCTCCGCTCCCTTTTCCCGGGCCAGATTTGCGGAGCTTTCCACCGTCCGGCAGGGGGACAGCTCACAGCTGCCGTCGGGCCGCTCGTCTACTACGGCCAGCGCCTGCGCAATGCAGCCGTCTTCGTAGTGTACCACCATCTCAAGCTTCGGAACGGTGACAGTCAGGCAGCTGCCTACGCCATCCACATCCACGGCAAAGCCCGTGGCCTCCGCCTTCCGGCCAAAGTGCTCCACAAGGCTGTCATACCGGCCGCCGGACAACACCGGCGCGCCCGCGCCCTCGGCGTAACCCCGGAACACCACGCCGGTGTAATAGTCAATCTGATGCACGAGGCCAAGGTCAAAACGCAGATACCCGCCGTATCCGGCGGCATTCAGTTCGTCATAGATCTGCCGCAGATAGTCGAGAGCTTCGCTCTCCCCCGCCAGCGCCCGAGCCTCATCAAGCGTCTCCACGCCGCCGAACAGATAGGGTAGCCGTTCAAGAGCCCGGCAGGCCTGCTGCCCGCCGTACGGCCTCAGCAAATCACCCAGCGCCGCGTAATTCTTGCCCTCGATGTAGGCCCGCATCTGTTCCAGCTCGTCCTCCGGCATATCCATCCGAGCGGCCAGCGCGCGGAAAAAATCGGCATGACCCAGCTCCACATGAAAGCTCTTCACGCCGCAGGCTCGCAGAGAGTCCACCGCCATAGCCACCATTTCCACGTCGGCTTTCTTACCTACCGCGCCGATCATCTCCACGCCGCACTGGGCAATCTCGCTGCTTCCGCCGTCGTGGGCGTGTCCGGAACGGAACACAGTCTGATTATAATAGAGCCGTTGAGGAAGCGGGACGGTCTTGAGCTTCGTGGCCGCCACCCGGGCAATGGGAGTGGTGGAGTCCGGCCGCATGACCATGATCTTGCCAGATCGGTCGATGATCTTCAGCATCCCCTCCTGAGGAATGGAATTGCCGGACTGAACGAACAAGTCATAAAACTCCACCTCCGGCGTACTGACCTCGGCGTAGCCCCGGCGGCGGAAGAGGGCCGTCAGCGCCGACTGCACCTGACGGCGCTCAACACATTCGGCAAACAGTCGGTCACGGGTCCCCTCCGGCGTGTTGATGGTAAATGGCAAAGGAAACACCCCATTTTCTTTATCTCACTAATGTAGTAAATAATTTACCATACTCGCCGTAGTCTGTCAACGGCAAAGCAAACAATCAGAACAGGGAAATCTGGCTGCTGTCGGGCAGATCGCCAAAGGCCCCCGCATCCTTGAGCTGGGCCAAGTGAGCACTTGACACCTTGGTGCAGGCCAAAGAGAACTCCTCAACGGAGATGAATGTCTTGCCCTCCCGCTTATCCATAATGTCCCAGCCCACAGTTTCGCCCAGTCCGGCAATGGAGGTAAACGGCGGAATAAGCGCTCCGCGCTCCTCATCCACCAGAAAATTCACGGCGTGAGATCTGGAAATGTCCATCCGTGCAAAGGTGAAGCCGCGAAGATAGAACTCGTAGCATACTTCAAGTGTAACCAGCATATCCTCCTCTACTGCGGAAGGCCGGTCTGCCTTGTCTTTAGCATTTTTCTTGTCACTGATCTCCTTGATTTTCTGCTTGACGACATCCATACCCCGGCACATGTACTTTTCGTCGAAAGCCTTGGCCCGGATAGAGAAAAAAGCGGCGTAAAAGGCCAGGGGTCTGTGCACCTTAAACCATGCGATGCGCAGAGCCATCATTACGTAGGCCACGGCGTGAGCCTTGGGGAACAGGTAGGCAATCTTAGCCAGCGAGTCGATGTACCAGTCCGGCACGTCGTGGGCCTTCATAGTCTCCACCCAGCCGTCCTGGAAGCCGCCCTTTTTTACCTTGCCCTTCCGAACCGCCTCCATGATTTTGAAGGCCAGCTTCGCATCGATGCCTTTGGAGATCAGATACAACATAATGTCATCACGGCACCCTACGCACTCCTGCGTTCCGACGGAGCCGCTGATGATGAGATCCCGGGCATTGCCCAGCCACACATCTGTACCGTGAGTAAAGCCGGAGATTCGGAGCAGGGTGTCCGCCTGAACGGGCTGTGTCTCC
>CAYNEH010000059.1:0-9277 GCA_964396195.1 uncultured Oscillospiraceae bacterium | reverse complement strand
AGCCGAGAGTCCGTGCGTCGCGGATAGGTTCTTGGTTGTTCATAGATCTCTCCCTTTCTCTTGTTTACAGCAGGGCAAAAAAAAGACAACCACCACAACGGCGATTGTCCTATCCTGCATGGGAAAAATGGAAACACAAATCCCGCGAATCGTGAAAGCGCTTGCACCGATACGCGAACATTTCGTCTCCCCCTTTCTCATTTCATCATATACTAACAGATTGTGAACAAAATTGCAAGGACAAATAATGGAAATTCAAAAAACTGCCGCGGCATTTTGTGTGAAACGCCCCGGGAGCAAAATGCTCCCGGGGCGTTTATTCGCCGTCAGACGGATGAATGCTGTGCCCGCAGCCGGATTCGCCGCAGACGAATTGATCCTGATTTGTCTTTGCCCGCGGCCGGATTCGCCGCAGGCGAATTGATCCTGATTTGTCTGTGCCCGCAGCCGGATTCGCCGCAATCGAATGAATGTTGATCTGTCTTTGCCCGCGGCGTGTACGTGGGCAAAGACTCTTTGCGGCGTCGGAGTGTGCGAGCACAGCGAGTGCGCGCAGAAAGCCGGAAAACGCCTGCCGCGGGGCGAATTTCCCCGCGGGCAGGCGCTCTCTTTGCGGACGATTTTTGTCCGCAAAGAATTAGTCCAGTTCAAACTGCCCCGTATACAGCTGATAATACCGGCCCTTTTCGGCCAGCAGCTCGGCGTGGCTGCCCTTTTCCATGATCTCGCCGTGCTCGATAACCACGATGCAGTCGGAGTTGCGGACGGTGGACAGGCGGTGGGCGATGACGAACACCGTCCGGCCCTCCATCAGCGCGTCCATGCCGTGCTGGATATGCTGCTCGGTGCGGGTGTCAATGGAGGAAGTGGCTTCGTCCAGAATCATCACCGGAGGATCCTTGACGGCGGCCCGGGCGATGGCCAGCAGCTGGCGCTGGCCCTGACTGAGGTTGGCGCCGTCTCCGGTGACCACGGTCTGGTAGCCGTTGGGCAGGCGGCGGATAAAGCCGTCGGCATTGGCAGTCTTAGCCGCGGCAATGCACTCCTCGTCGGTGGCGTCCAGACGGCCGTAGCGGATGTTGTCTATGATGGTGCCGGTAAACAGGTGGGTGTCCTGAAGGACGGAGCCCTGACTGAGCCGCAGGGAGTCCTTCTCAATGTCCCGGACGTTGATGCCGTCGCAGGTGATCATGCCGCCCTGAATCTCATAGAACCGGTTGATGAGGTTGGTGACAGTGGTCTTGCCCGCGCCGGTGGAGCCGACGAAGGCGATCTTCTGGCCGGGGTTGGCAAAGACGGAGACCTTTTTCAGTACAGGCTTGCCCTCCACATAGGAGAAGTCCACCTGACTGAGCCGGACGGCGCCCCGCAGCTCGGTGAGGATGTAGTCAGGGTTCTCGTGGTTGACCGCACCCCGGATCTGGTGGTACTCCCACTCGGGCATATCCTTGCCCACGACGGCGTTATGGGTGGGGTATTTCCACGCCCAGATCTGGCCGGCAGAGCCCTCGGGCACCTCGGTAAAGGTGCCGTCCTCGTGCTTGACCACGCTGGCGAGGGAGAAGGGCAGATTGTTGGGGACCTTCCACGCCCACATCCGGGCGCCCTTGGAGCTTTCGGCCTCCACCAGCTTGCCGTCCCGCTTCTCGGCGGGAACGAGGACCACTTTGCCATCGTCCACCTCGGGCTGGGCATCCATGATCTCAAAGATGCGCTCTGCGCCTGCCATGGCGGACAGCAGGGTGGTCATCTGCATGGAAATCTGGTTAATGGGCTGAGTGATCTGCTTGCTGTAGTTCAGGTAGGTGACCAGGCCGCCGATGTCAAACCCGGCCAGCGCCAGTGCGCCGCCGATGGCGGCGGTGGCCGCGTAGCCCATGTTGGAGATGGCGGCGGTGATGGGCATGATGGTGGAGGAGTAGAAGTTGGCGCGGCTGGCGCTGTCGCGGTACTCCTCGTTGAGTTCGTGGAACTCGGTCTTGGCGGCTTCCTCGTGAGTGAAGGCCTTGACGACCTTCATGCCCTCGATCATTTCCTGAATGTTGCCGTTGACGGCGCCCAGCGCGGCCTGCTGCTTCTTATAATAGGTGCGGCTGAGTTTGCCGATCTTCTGGAACACAATGACAACGATGACCAGCATGACAAGCGAGCACAGAAACAGCACAGGGGAGAGGTAAATCATCATGACCACGGTGCCGATGAAGGTGATGGCGGAGGAGAACAGCTGCACAACGCTCTGCTCCAGTGCCATCTGGACGTTGTCTGCGTCGTTGGTGAAGCGGCTCATGAGCTGGCCGTGGGTGTGGGCGTCAAAGTAGCTCAGGGGCAGCTCCTGCAGACGGTCGAACAGCTCGCGCCGCATGGTGTTGCAGCCCTTCTGGGCCAGCTGGGCCATAAGATTGGCCTGAAAGTAGGTGGTAATGGCGGCCGCGGCGTAGATGGCCATAAGCTTGAGGCAGGAGGACAGCAGCCCGGGAATGGCGGCGGAGCCGTTTTTCAGGGTGTCCTCAATACTGTTGATGATGGGGCGCATCATATACGTGCCCGCCAGATTGGCGATGGAGGCAGCCACCACGCAGGCCAGCGCCGCGATGAGCAGCAGAGGCCGCCGTGTGATATAGCTGAACATGCGAAGGGCGGTGCCCTTCAGATCCTTGGGCTTGCCGAAGCCGCCCCGGGGACCGCCGCCCGGTCCGTCATCGGGAGGTGTGTTGCCTTCGGGCTGCTTGTAGTTCTTCTTCGGATCGGCCATTATTCCTGCACCCCTTCCTGCTGAGACGCGTAAATTTCCTGATAGATCTCATTGGTTTTCATCAGCTCATCGTGATTGCCCACGCCGGCGACGGTGCCGTTGTCCAGCACCACGATTTTGTCGGCGTACTGCACGGAGCTGATGCGTTGGGCGATGATGATAACGGTGGTGCCCTTCAGATTGCGGCTGAAGGACTCCCGGATGAGGCCCTCAGTGGTGGAGTCCACGGCGGAGGTGGAGTCGTCCAGAATGAGGATGGCCGGGTGCTTGAGCATGGCCCGGGCAATGCACAGACGCTGCTTCTGGCCGCCGGAGACGTTGACGCCGCCCTGCTCCAGATAGGTGTCGAAGCCGTCAGGGAAGCTCATGATGAAGTCATAGGCCTGGGCGTCCTTGGCGGCCTGGATCATCCGCTCCTCCACCAGCTCATCCCAGCTGATGTTCCGCCGGGCCATTTCGTCCCGGTCGGCCTGCGTTTCCTCCGGAGCGCCCCAGAGAAGGTTCTCCCGGATGGTGCCGGAGAACAGCACGTTGTTCTGGAGCACCATGCCGATGCGGCGGCGGAGAGCGTCCAGCGGGTAATCCCGGACGTCCATGCCGTCCACCAGCACCTCGCCGCCGGTGACGTCGTAGAACCGGGGAATCAGGTTGACCAGAGAGGATTTGCCGGTGCCGGTGCCGCCCACGATGGCGGTGAACTCGCCGGGCTTCACCTCAAAGGAGATGCTTTTCAGCACATCCTCGCCGGTGCCGGTGGCCAGATACTTGAAGGACACGTTCCGGAACTCCACGCTGCCCTGCGGGGCGGGAATGAGCTCCGCTTTGGCCCGCTGGTCGGCGGGGAGGAGGGCGGCGGCCTCGGCGGTGACGGCGGGGCCGTCCTCAATGTCGGACTCGGTGTCCAGCACCTCGAACACGCGCTCGGCGGAGGCCTGGGCCCGGACATACTGGAGCAGGGCCATGGCCACCATCAGGATGGAGAACAGGATCTGGAAAATGTAGTTGATGATGGTCTGAAGGTCACCCACGCCCATGCCGCCGGCAAGGACGATGTTGGCGCCGTTGTAGAGGACCAGCACCGTGGTGATGGAGATGCCGATCATCATGATGGGCTCCATGAGCACCACCCGCAGCACGGCGTTCAGACCGGTTTTGGTGAAGTTGTCGTTGGAGGCCTGGAACTTTTTCCGCTCGTGGTTCTCGCGGACGTAGGACTTGACCACGCGGATGGCCACGAGGTTTTCCTGCACCTTCTCGTTCATGTCGTCGATGGCTTGCTGCATCTTTTCAAAGAGAGAGTGGCAGACGTACATCAGCACGGCTACGCTGATGGCCAGAATGGGCAGCACCACGCACACGATGAGGGCCAGCCGGGGGCTGAGGGTAAAGGCGAGGATCAGAGCGGCGATGACCATGGTCAGCGCCCGGACGATCATCCGCAGACACATGACCGCCGTGTTCTGGAGGTTGGTCAGGTCGTTGGTCAGGCGGGTGATAAGGGAGGCGGAGGAGAACCGGTCGATATCCGCGAAGGAGAAGGACGTAATCTTGTCGAACTCGGCACGGCGCAGATTGGCGCCCATGCCCTGTGCGGAGTAGGCCGCCGCCTTGGACGAATAGGAGCCGGTAATCATTGCGATTACCGCCAGCAGGAACATGAGGACGCCCGCGGTGAGGATGACCTTCATGTCCATGTTAGGAATGCCCACGTCAATGATGCGGGCCATCTGCAGGGGCATGAGCAGCTCGCACACCGTCTCCAGCATGACCAGCAGCGGAGCCAGAAGCGCGTACTTCCCGTAGCCCTTGAAGTAAGGGACAAGGCGTTTGATCATATGAGTTTAACCATCCTTTCGGGGAAATGGGGGCGGGCAGCCGACATCGTTGTTGCCGCCGATCTGATAGAGGTTTTGAAGCATCCGGTAGTGGAAGGAGAACACCTGACGGCGTTCTTCCTCGGAAAAGCCGTGGAACATATAGCGGCCCACGGAGTCGAACACTGCCCGGCTGGTTTCCATGGACTTCCTCCCTTTTGGGGTGATGGCGATTAGGTTGCGGCGGCTGTCTTTGGCGTCAGCGCGGCGGGAGACATAGCCGCATTTCTCCATTGACTTGAGGGAGGCGGCCACAGTGGCCGGGGAGATGTGGAGCTGGTCGGCCAGTTCCTTCTGGGAAGGGGCTTCCACGCCGTTCTTCGGGTACTCCATGAGGGCGAAGAGAATCTTGGGCGAGCCGAGATCGGGCAGACCCTGCTGGCGCAGTCCCGCCTGTTGAGCGTTGAAGTGGGCCCGGGTCAGAGCGTGGAACAGAAATTCCTCGCTGATGCTGGAAGGTTCGGGCAGATCACTGGGCATTTGCGTACCTCCTTTCTGAAGGATAAGAGTGTCTCCAGAACAAATTGTTCGGGGGCTAATCATTAGCATGCTTTTTATTTTAGTCAGCATGCTAACGATTGTCAATAGCAACTTTACAAAAAATCAGACAGAACGGGAAAAAATGTTTGGCAGAAATTTAGAACGGATGTTTGACAAACCGTCCCGGCTATGGTACACTGAACCTGACCAGACGTTAATGCTCAAAAAGGAGGCTGCTCCATGAGTAAATTATCCCCCAAACAGCAGCAGATCTATGACTACATCCTTGAGTTCAGTCAGGATCACGGCTATCCCCCCTCTGTCCGTGAGATTGCTCAGGCCGTGAACCTGAAATCTCCGTCCACCGTTCATTTTCATCTCAAGGGCCTGCGGGAAGCGGGCCTCATCACGCAGGCGGAGGGCAAGACCCGCGCCATTTCCATCACCGACGGCGCCCATAACCGGCGGGATCAGGTGCCCCTGCTGGGCTACGTGGCCGCAGGCTCCCCTATTTTGGCGCAGGAGAATATCGAGGAATACCTGACCTTCGACACCGACGGGCTCACCGGCGAGCACTTCGCCCTGAAGGTCCGGGGCGAGTCCATGCTGGAGGCGGGCATCCTGCCCGGCGACGTGGTGGTGGTTCACCAGCAGCAGACTGTGCACAACGGTGACATCGTGGTGGCCCTGTTCGAGGACGAGGCCACCGTCAAGACATACCGCCGGGAAAACGGACACGTGTGGCTGTACCCGGAGAACTCCAGCCCGGAGTATCAACCTATCGACGGCGAGGGCTGCTCCATTCTCGGCAGGGTGGTGGCGGTCATCCGCCGCTACTGATCCGCAAAATTGCAAATAAGAAAAAGGCAAAGCCTTTTCCGACGAAAGGATTGCGCCCCGCTGCAGCGCACAAAATGTCCGCTGTCTGCGGCCATTTCGCACGTTTGCGGGGCGAGAAGTGTTTTCTGCCACGCGCATGTCGCGGCAGAAAACAGATTTTATTTCTTTCGCCGCTGCGGCGGCGAAACTCTACGAGGTTTTCAAAAAAAGGAAGGCTGCCCGCAGGCAGCCTTCCTTTTATCATATGCTTAAAGCTTTTCCGCCGTGACCACGGAGATCTTGAGGGCGGACTCCCGGGTCATGGGCTGCTTGGGGGCGAACTTGCCGTTGCCCACGCCGTTGATGACGCCCTGTCCGGCGAAGAAGTAGATATAGTTCCGGGCGTAGCCGGCGATGGAGCTGTCGTCGCCAAAGGCCTTCACGCTGACTTTGGTCAACTTGGAGCCGTCACCCACGGCGCCGGTGCTGATAAGCTCGTACACCCGGCCCAGCATGGTGGCCGCCTGCTCCCGGGTGAGGGTGTCATCCGGGGAGAAGCCGCCTGCGCCGTTGCCGTTGACCACGCCGAGGCTGTAGGCCCGGAGGACGTCCTCGTCATCGGTGTCGTCAAAGGGGTTCGCACCGGTGTATTCCGGGACGGTCTTGCCGGTGAGTGCTTCGTACATGCTCACCGCCACGGCGGCGAATTCGGCCCGGGAGATGTTCTGCCGCAGGTTCTCGCCGTTGAGCTGCCAGGGGAGAAGACCATAATTGTAAGCCTGTTCCATGTAGGATGCGGCCCAGTCGCTGCACCGGGCCCAGGGGCGGCCGGAGGTGACGGCGGTGTCGTAGGCGTAGAGGTCGGCAATCTCGGCTGCGTTGGCGGCCAGCCAGTCGGAGTACTCGTGATCCCAGCTGTGGCGCTTGGCCCACTCGTTGGTGTCGGAGATCATAAAGTACTGGTAGTTGATCTTGCCGGTGCGGGTGTAGTTGGCGTGATCCATGCGCACGTCCAGCCAGTAGTACTGGCCGTCCACCAGTACGTAGTTCCATTTGTGCTCCACCTGAGTGCCGCTGCCGTTGATGAAGTCCCCGGCGATGAGGCGGCAGTCGAAGCCCAGATGGCCCAGCAGGAGGGCCAGCAGGGCGGAGAAGTGGGCGCAGTTGCCGGTGCGGGTAAGCATCATGTCGGAGGCGAAGGAGTTGATGTATTCGTTGGAGTCGTAGGAGGTCACATAGGCGCCGTAATTTTTGTCGTACACGGAGCTGTCCTCATACTCATAGCGGATGTGAATCTCGCCGTTGTCGACCTTGGCCTGCAGGGCGTCGCTGTTGGCATCGGCCCACTGCTCCACCTGGGTTTCGTTGAAGTAGTAGGTGCCGTCCCAGCTGTCCCGACTGCAATGCTTGATGATCCAGTCGTAGACGGCGCGAATCTGCTCCTTGGGAGTCTTGCCCTGAGTGGGGATTTCCTTGAGAATTTCCTCCGCCATGTAGTCGGTGTCGGCATAGCCGATGTAAATGGGAGTGTCCCCGTAGGTGATCCCGGCCGCCAGCGCGGAGCAGGGCAGCAGAGACAGGACGATGGCCAGCGCCATTATTATAGTCAGAAGTCTCTTTTTCACTGAATTTCCGCCTTTCTCTTATTAAAAATGTGCAAAACATGAACCAACAAAATTGTCACAGCAGCCGGGCCATGTCCTCCGGCAAGGGCAGGGACAGAGCCAGCCGCTCCCCGGTGACGGGATGGGTCAGCTCCAGCCGGGCAGAGTGGAGGGCCGGGCGATCGATGAGGTCGTGATCCTCCGTGCCGTACAGGAAATCCCCGGTGAGGGGACAGCCGATGTGGGCCATGTGAACCCGGATTTGATGAGTGCGGCCCGTTTCCAGTTCCAGCTCTACCAGCGAACGAGCATTTCGGGCCTGAAGCACCCGGTAGTGGGTGCGGGCGGCCTTGCCGTCGGCGCGAACTTCCCGGGCGATGAGGGAGCCGGAGACGGGGCCGATGGGGGCGTCGATGATCCCCTCCGACGGGGTTGGGACACCGTCGCATACCGCAAGGTACACCCGGCGAAATTCGCCTGTGTGGAGCTGATTTTTCAGCTTTTCCTGACCGTAGGGGTGCTTGGCTACGACCAGCAGGCCCGTGGTGCCTTTGTCCAGACGGTGGACGGGGTGAAACCCGGCCTCTTCGCCGTTTTTCTGCCAGCGGGCCATGAGGTAGTTGCCCACGGTGTCATCAAAGTGGCCGTGGCTGGGGTGAACCAGCATGCCGGGAGCCTTGTTGACCACGGCGAGATCTGCGTCCTCCCACACCACATCCACCGGGCCGTCCACAGGGACGGGCTGACCGGCGGAGTCCGGGTCGGAAACGCGGACGGACAGAGTCTGTCCCGGCTGCACCCGATAGCGGACGGTGACCCGGACGCCGTCCACCGTGATTCCGTCGGGCAGCCACTTGATCCGTCGGAGCACCGTCCCGGACAGGCCCAGCCTGCGGCGGAGGAGAAAGTTGACGTCCGTCCCGGCAAGCTCCGGGTCGATATGCAGTTGAAGATACCGGGCGCTCACGGCCGCAGACGGGAGAAAGGGCACATTTTGGGAACCTCCGGATGGGCATAATACCATATAACATTGGTATAGCAGACTTTTGCCGGTGCGTCAAGGCAGAGTTGGCAGAGAACGGAAAATTTGGAGCCGCCCGGAGGAGGGAAAGCATTGCACCGGCAGGGGAAAAGTAGTATAATAATCAGTACGGCGGGAAAACCGCCGAAAGTTTTTTTCTGCTACAGGAGCGAAGGACTATGGGCAAAACGCTTGGTATCTACATCCACATACCATTCTGCCGCAGCAAGTGCGACTACTGCGACTTCTACTCTCTTGCGGGCAGGGAGGACCGGATGGATGACTACCAGAAGGCGCTGATTGCCCAGATTACGGAGAGCGCGCCGCTGGCCCGGGGCTACTCGGTGAACAGCGTGTACATCGGCGGCGGCACCCCCACGTGGTACGGGGAAAAGCGGCTGTGCGAGCTGCTCCGGCTGATCAACAAGAAATTCAAGGTAGCCAAGGACGTGGAAATCACCATGGAGGCTAACCCGGACAGCGTGACGGAAAAGGGCCTGCGCGCCGTGCGGCGGGCGGGGGTGAACCGGGTTTCGCTGGGAATGCAGTCCGCCTGCGACCGTGAGCTTCAGGACATCCATCGGCCCCACACCTTTCAGCAGGTGTCCGCCGCCGTGGCGGCCGCCCGAAAGGCGAAGATCAAAAATCTGAATCTCGACCTCATTTTCGGCCTGCCCGGCCAGACGGAGGACAGCTGGCACGAGACGGTGGAGGCCGCGCTGGCCCT
>CAYNEH010000058.1:0-9291 GCA_964396195.1 uncultured Oscillospiraceae bacterium | reverse complement strand
CAGACTGGATGCCACAGCAAAAGCAATGCGGCTGGGGATGTTGGCCTTCATCAGGCCGGTGATAACGTCAGCAGAGGGTCGCTGGGTGGCGATGACCAGATGCATGCCGGAAGCACGGCCCATCTGAGCCACCCGGCAAATGGATTCTTCCACCTCTTTGGCCGCCACCAGCATCAGGTCAGCCAGCTCGTCGATGACAACCACAATCTGGGGCATGGGCTCCTTGCCCTCTTTCTTTGCGTGGTTGTTGTAGGACGCCAGATCTTTGGCTCCCACCTCGGAAAAGGCACGGTAGCGCTTCATCATCTCGTTGACTGCCCATTGAAGGGCGCCGGCAGCCTTTTTCGGGTCGGTGACCACCGGAATGAGAAGATGAGGAATGCCGTTATACACGCCCAGCTCCACCATCTTCGGATCTACCATGATGAGCCGCACCTCTTCCGGTGTGGACTTATACAGCAATGAGATGATGAGAGAATTGGTACACACCGACTTGCCGGATCCGGTGGTACCGGCAATGAGCATATGGGGGAGCTTTGCGATGTTCCCCACGATGCAGTTGCCCGCGATGTCCTTGCCCACGGCAAAGGAGACCTTGGACGTGCTGTCGGTGAAGGCCTTGGAACCGATGACTTCGCGGATGGCTACGGAGGTTACGGAGCGGTTTGGCACCTCGATGCCCACCGTGGATATCTTGTCCGGGATTGGCGCGATGCGCACGGCGGACGCGCCCAGCGCCAGTGCGATGTCATCGGACAGGTTGGTAATCTTGTTGAGCTTGACGCCCTGCTCCAGCGCCAGCTCATACCGAGTGACCGACGGTCCCCGGGTGACACCGGAAATGCGGGCATCCACGCCGAAGGAACGCAGAGTATCCTCCAGCCGCTGCTGGTTGGTGTGAAGCTCACTGAGCGCTTCGCCGCCGGTGGGGCCTGTCCCCTCCTTCAGCAGGGACAACGGCGGATAGCGATAGGCGGGCGGTTCCTCCGCCATGGACTGCTCAATCTCCCGGCTGACCTCGTCGTGGGCCTGCTGGGCCTCATCCTTCGTGACCTTGTGCACTGCGGGCTCCTGGATGATGGGGGGCGGCACCGGCACGTCCGGCTGAGCAGTTGTCTCCGCCTGCGGCGCAGGCTTGGCCGCGGGAATGGGTTCCGACTTCACCGATGCGGGGCGGAACGCACCGTCCGTCGCCGGTGTGAGATCGGGCACATCCTCATACTGAGGCTTCTCCGGCTCGGCTTCAGGAGTGGTGTCCCCCGTCAGCACCTTGTCCGGGCTTGGCACACCGGCAAACCGGTCAAACAGCTTCTTTTTCCGCACGGTGGTCACCGGCGTAGTGGGTTCCTTGGCCGTCAGCGGGCCATCGTCCACCGGGATGTCGATAATCGGCTTACGCCCGGTATGGGCGGGCTTTTCCGGCTC
Organism: uncultured Oscillospiraceae bacterium; assembly: GCA_964396195.1. Classification (GTDB taxonomy): domain Bacteria; phylum Bacillota; class Clostridia; order Oscillospirales; family Oscillospiraceae; genus Enterenecus. Next base: position 7,866 of record CAYNEH010000058.1, on the reverse strand, counting down.
CCGGCGGGCGGAACGTACCGGCTCTTCATAATCATCCGGGTCGTATTCCGGGCGGTTCTCCTTCTTCTCTCGGAAGAAATCCAGAATGTCGCTTGGCGTGATATGGAAGGTACAGAATACGGCCACGACGACCAGCACCACGAACACCGCCAGCGCCCCCACCTTGCTGAACGCATATCTGAAAGTCATGGCCAACAGGCCGCTCACCGCGCCGCCAGATGTACAGGTCAGGCCATCCATCCAGAGCTGGCCGAGGAGGGCTGCGGACCAGGTATACTCTGCACGACACAGGATCAGATGGAACACCGCACCGGTCAGCATCGGCAGCAGCAGCGCACTGGTCACCCTCAGCCGCACCGGGCGGCCCCGGTGGAACGCGAGAATCCAAGCCGTAATGAGCAGCATGGGCGGCGCGATATAGAATCCGTAGCCGCACAGGCCCTTGAGCAGGTTGCAGAACAGCGCAATAAACGCGCCGTCATCCGTTTTGAAATAGCCGATAGCGCCGAAAAAAGCCAGCAGCAGGCAGATGACCGCGCCAATCTCCCGGCGATATGGCTTTTTCTGAGGCTGAGCCGGTTTCCGTGACGAACCTTTGCTCTTTCCGCCGCTCTGAGCCATCCGCTTCCCGCCGCTTTTCCCGTTGGAGGAACTACGGCTCCCGGATGACGAGGACGGTCTGGACGAAGTGCTTTTTTTCTGGCTGGAAGCCATCTCGCGTTCTCCCTTCTCTCATATGTAAATGAGTTTTACTTCACAAAGACACAGGCGATCAGGGACACAATACCCACCGCCCAGCAATAATAGGCAAACTTGCCGAACTTGCCCTTGTCCGACAGCAACTTCACCAGCTGAATGGAGAAGTAGCCCACCACGCCGGCAACTACCATACCCACAAGATATTTGGGCAGCAGTGACGTGTCGACGCCGCCGGCCTTGACAGTCTTGATGAGCTGGAGCAGCGTTGCGCCAAGCACGGCAGGCAGGGACAGCAGGAAGGAATAGCGCACGGCAAACTTCCGGTCGAAGCCCAGCGCCATTCCGGCGGCGATGGTGGTGCCCGAGCGGGACAGGCCGGGCACCGTGGCGATACCCTGTGCCACACCCACCAGCAGTGCGTCCGTCACCCGGGCAGTGCGCTCCGTCTTGCGGCCCTTGGCCATCCGGTCGGAAAAAAACAGCAGGAAGCCCGTCACGATGAGGGTACAGGCGATGAACACCGGGTGAGAACTGAGGGCGTCCAGCTTATCGTTGATGGGCAGAACCAGCACCAACGGCAGCGTGCCCAGAATGACCAGCATCACCAGCCGCCGGGCCGCGGGGGGCTCCGTCTCCCGGCCGCCCCGCCGGGTGAAGAGCGCGGCAAGACCCCGAAAAAACTCCACGATCATTGCAATGATATCCTGCCAGTACACAATGCACACCGCAATGAGGGTGGCAAAGTGGAGCAGTATTGTATAAAGGTTGTCCGGCTCCTGCATTCCGCTGAAAAAATGCTGCATCAGTGCCAGATGCCCGGAGCTGGAAATGGGCAGGAATTCCGCAATCCCCTGCACCAGTCCCAACAAAATCGCCATAAAATACGTCATAAAGATCACCTCATGATCAAAGCTGAACCTTACAGTTTAATAACTGAATTATATTACCACACTCCGCTGCCAAATTCCAGTTCTTTTTCCCGCACTTTAGCACGCTGCATTTTCGACAAACCAGCTTTATCCGTTGCTGTGCCGTTATGTGCACAGTGCACTAAATGGCGCCGGATATTCTGGTTCATTATAACCATGACATCGCCCGTAGAAATCTGTTATAATTTTGACGAGGATATTTTGTTTCCTCAAAAGCGGGTGCGCCTGCTTTTGTGTCTGCTGGAGGGCAGACAGTAAACGGTATCCAAAACAGCAAAAAGGAAGGAAATCACATGAAACTGAAAAAAGTACTTGCTCTTGTCCTGTCCGCATGCATGATCATCGGCCTGCTGGGCGCCTGCGGCCGCTCCGACAGTCAGGAGTCCTCCGACCAGCCCTCTCAGGACACTGAGAGCCAGGAGCCGACTGCCAGCGAAGAGGCCACGGAACCCACCGGTGACACTACCGAGTTCAAGTGGAACGGCAACAAGGAAGTTTGGTCCATCCTGCCCACCACGGCTGCCGAAGGTCTTGTGTGGATCAACGACACCATGGGCGCAATTATGGAGGCCGAAGGCTTTACTTACGTGAAGAAGGACGCCCAGGGTAACCCCGCCAATCAGGTCAACTTCGTTGAGGATGCCATCACCGCCAACGTCGGCGCTCTGATGATCGCCGCCATGGATGTTGACATGCTTCAGGATGTGGTCGAGCGCGCTCTGGAAGCCGGTATCGCCGTGGCCTATCTGGGCGCCGAGCCCACTAACTACTCCATCTCCGGCTGTGTCTACACTGCCTATGAGATCACCGGCATGTGGGCCGTCGAGGCCGCCGAGGACTGGGTTGCCAAGCGCGTGGCCGAGGGCGGCAACGTCCCCACCAATGCCGACGGCAAGTATGAGGTTGCCTGCGACGTCTACACCGACATTGTGGACGGCATCTACCGCTCCAACGCCATTGTGGGTACCGTGGACAGCTCCGATACGCTGGTTCGCGTCTCCACCACCACCTCCTACAGCGAGGGCTACAACAAGGCCTTCAACAACACGCAGGACGTGCTGGCTGCCAACCCCGACTGCCACATCTTCATCGCCTACGAGCCCCAGCTGGCCCTCGGCATGAACGATGCCATCACCCAGCATTGCCAGATGAACGGTCTGGATCTGGCTGACTACTGCGTCATCGCCTGCTACGGCGAGGACACCACCTTCACCGATGTGTACACCGAGACCGTTGTCGATCACACCGCCTCCGCTATCAAGGGCTACGCCACCTACGGCGACCCCGCCATGCCTTACGGTGACGAGGCCAAGGCTCAGGTCGGCAAGTCCTATGACGCTCTGGCCGCTTTCTCCGAGCAGCTCAACCCCGGCGCTCCCGTCATCATTCCTCCCTGCTTCACCGGCGAGCATCTGGCTGACATCCTGCTGAACGCCTGCGGCATTGAGGGTTACGAGTTCGAACCCGGCTACGGCAACACCTTCTATGACACCATCACCGTCTGCAATGTGTACGACTACGCCCAGACCTGGGTCCGCACCGACGCGAACCCCGCTGCCGAGTACAAGACCACCACTTACATCGGCGGCTAATCTGCAATCGAATCTTTTCCGGAGGCGGCGCGGTGTCCGCGCCGCCTCCCCTTTCTATTATGTATGACCGTTACTCTGAACCCTCCGGAATGACTGTTCCGGCACTGGGAGGCGTTTTATTTGGAAGAGAAAAAACCAATCCTGTCCCTGAAGGACATTATGAAGGTCTACCCCGGCGTAATCGCCCTGAATAAGGTGTCCATCGACTTTTACCCCGGCGAAGTTCACGCTCTCATCGGCGAGAACGGCGCGGGTAAGTCCACCTTTATCAAAACCATCACCGGCGCTCACGCTCCCGACGGCGGCACCATCACCATCGACGGCGAGACATATAATGCCATGAATCCCGCGCTGGCCCGCCAGCACGGCATCGAGTGTATTTATCAGGAATTCAACCTGATAGACGTGCTGTCCGCGGCAGAAAACATCTGCTACGGCGAGCACACCGGCAAGCTGGTGAACCAGAAAAAGATGAATCAGATCGCCCAGGCCATGTTTGATGACTTCGGCGTTGATATTAACCCCTCTACGCTGGTCCGGGATCTGACTCCCGGCCATATGCAGATCGTGGAGATCGCCAAAGCGGTGTCCAAAAAAGTTCGGGTTCTCATTCTGGACGAGCCCACCGCTCCCCTGTCGGTGGCGGAGGTCAAGATTCTGTTCCGCATCGTCAACAAGCTTCGCAGCGAGGGCGTGGCCATCATCTTTATCTCCCACCGTCTGGACGAGGTGTTCGAGCTGAGCGACCGGGTGTCCATCCTCCGGGACGGCGAATACATCACCACGCTGAACACCAAGGAGACCAACCGCGCGGAACTCATCAAGTACATGGTGGGCCGCGAGATGACTCAGACCTTCCCGCCCCGGAACGCCAAGATCGGCGACGTGGCGCTGGAACTGAAGAACCTCACCGGCAACGGCGTGAAGGACATCTCCTTCAAGGCCCGCCGTGGTGAGATTCTCGGCATCTCCGGTCTGGTGGGCGCTGGCCGCTCCGAGATCATGAAGGTTGTCTACGGTGCGGAGAAAAAGCAGTGGGGCGAGATATATGTCAACGGCAAGCTGGCAGATATCAAGTCTCCCAATGATGCCATGCACAAATATGGCGTCTGTCTCATCCCCGAGGACCGCAAGCGCGAGGGCTGCTTCCTCGGCGAGACCATTTCCTGGAATCTGACCTACAACATCGTACAGAAGATCTCCCACCTCGGTGTTGTAGACCGGAAAAAAGAAAAGGAAATCGCCGATTATTACGGCAAAAGTATGCGTATCAAGGCCCCCAACCTTGACAACACCAAGGTCATGACGCTGTCCGGCGGAAATCAGCAGAAGGTGGTCGTCGGCAAGGCGCTGGCCACCCAGTCGGACATCATCATTTTCGACGAACCGACCCGCGGCATCGATGTGGGCGCAAAATATGAGATCTATGAGCTGATGAACGGCCTGTGTGAAGAGGGCAAGTGCATCATTATGATCACCTCCGACATGGAGGAACTGCTGGGTATGTCCGACCGCATCGTGGTCTTCGGTGAAAAATGCCTGGCCGGCGAGCTGACAAAGGACGAGTTCTCCCAGGAGCGCATCCTGGATCTGGCTTCCACCAGCAGCCACAACAAAGAAAAAATGGAGGCTTGATTAACCATGAAAAAAAGCTTTTCCTCTTACCTGAAGGATTACATGATGCTGCTGGTCCTGCTGGCCGTTATCGTGATGTTCGCCATTCTGACTCCCGTTCTGATGCCGAACCGCAACTTTCTTGATCCTCAGAACCTGCTGAACATTCTGGGTCAGAACGCCTATCTGGTCATTCTGGGCATCGGCATCACCTTTATCATGCTGGGTGGCGGCATGGACCTGTCCACCGGCTACCTGATCTCCACCGTGGGCGTGGCCATGGCCATTATTGACCTGTCCACCAACTTCGTGGTGTCCCTGATCTGCGGCATCCTGCTGGCTGTGCTCATTTCTGCCTTTAACGGCGCAGTGTACGCTTGGCTGAAGGTCTTTCCCTTCATCATCACGCTGGCCACGCAGTACATTCTGAACGGCGCGACCTATCTGCTGTCCGGCGGCATGACCGCCACCTACCGCAACCTGTCCGACGGCTACAAGATTCTGGGCGGCGCATTCATCAATTTGGGCTTCGGCAAGCTCAAGTCCGGCGTCATCGTCATGATTATCATGGTGCTCATCGGCTCCTTCATCCTGAACAAGACCTATCTGGGACGGAACATTTACGCTCTCGGCTCCAACCCCGACGCCGTGGCTCTGTCCGGCGTGTCTGTGGCAAAAATGCGCATCATCGTGTTCGCTCTGGCCGGCTTCTTCTTCGGCGTGGCTCAGGTAGTCAATATCGGCGCTACCGGTTCCATGAACAACTCCATGGGCGTGGGCGCTGAGTTCAAGGTCATGGCTGGCGCCATGCTGGGCGGCGTCAAGATGGGCGGCGGCGGCGGCAAAATGAGCAACATGGTCATCGGCGTGCTCATCATCGGCGTGCTCAACTCCGGCATGAACTTCCTGAACATGAACATCTACTGGCAGAACGTGGCTTTGGGCATCGTCCTGCTGGCGGCCGTCATCGTGGACACCATGCAGACCAACGCGGCCATCAACCGGGCCAAGAAGGTCTCCGGTCACGCTCCCGCTTCCAACGGCTGATTCTTACACACACTAAAAAACAGCACCTGCGCTTAAGCCAGGGCGTTGTAAAGCACTAAAATGAAAAATGGTGAAAGCCTTGTGTTTTCAAGAGGAAACGGCGTGACAGAAGTCACGCCGTTTCCTCTTTCATCTGCTCATTCAGCGGGATAAATTCCAGCCCGTCGTACTTGACTTGGATGTACTCCCCCTCCCCGCTGGACTTATTCGCTGCGTCCACATAGATGTCTGCTCCGCAGTCCACGCAGCAGACAGCCCCGGAGAAGATGCTGCTTCTGCCGGTGTCGGTCATTCGATGCCGCCGCTGGCCCACCAGACCCTTTTCAAGCGCATCACCGTCAATGATGCTCCCACACGTGCATACTGCCGGAAAAAAGCACCCCCGGAGCCGCATTATGCGGTTCCGGGGGTGTTCGGATATTGCATTTAACCGGCCTGCTCCTCCGTCTCCGGGGCGGTGATGGCCTCGGTGCTGTAGACAAACTTCACAGAGCCTTCCATGTCATCGCTGATGCCGGAGAAATTCTTGTAGTTCCGGGACACGTCGATGATAGCCTGAATCCGGTCGCCGAGATCGCCCAGATTGCCGTCAACTGCATCCACCAGCTTCTGGATACCCTCCTCATTGAACTCCTTGAGTCCGTCGGACAGCTGCATGGCACCGTCACGGAGCTGGGTGATACCCTCGATGAGCGCAGGCATATTGCTCTGGAGCTTGACCGCGCCGTCACGGACGGCGGTCACACCGGCGGTGTAGGACGCAAGTCCGGTGTAGAAAGTGTTGTAGCTGTCCAGCTGCTGCTTGAGAGCCCGCAGGCTGGCGGCGCCCTCGGATGCCTGCTTAGTGGCTTCGGTGATCTTAGCCTGAATTTCGGGGTCAGTCATTTTCTCCGCCACGATGGACTGAATCTGCTCCTCCACCTTGGTGTCCACTGTGGCTTTCACCTCGTCAGAGGCCATCTGAGTCTCAAGATTCTGGGCAATGGCGGTCTGGGCGGCCTGACCGTCCATCTGCTGCTCCAGCGCGGCCTTGAGCGTGGCCTGCTGCTGGGCGCTGATCGCTCCGGCGGCTACGCCGGCGTCATAGGTTTCCTGTGTCAGGTCAGCGGCGGCCAGTACCTGCTGCCAGACGTTCTCCTGTACCGCGGCGGTAACCTGCTCCTTAACAACGGGCTCCACGGCCTGCGTCACGGCATCCCGGATGGTGTCCTCCTGCGCCCGCACGGCGGTCTCCACCTGCTTGCGGGCCTGCGCTTCGGCGTAGGTGCCCGGCTCGTCCAACTGAGCCAACACTTTGGTGAGAGTCTCGGAATAATTGCTGATGGTCAGGGTGGGCAGCTCAAGGCCGGAGGCGGCAATCTGCGTATTGGCCTCAGCAAGCAAGGTGTCGAACACCTGCTTCGCGCCGCCGTTCAGGCTGTCGTTGTTGGCCACCAGCCGGTTCAGGCCATTGGCAATCTGATCCACTCCGTCGGACAGGTCCCCGGATTTCTCCAGCAGGGTGCACAGGCCATCGTACAGCTCGGAGGAGCCGTCGATGAGCTGATCCATAGCGTCTGTGAGCTTGTTGAGAGACTCGTTCAGCTCGTCGAGGTCAAGGCCGTCCGCCACATCCTCATCCAGATCATTAAACACGGAGTTGGTGGCTACGGTGACGGCGGTAGTCAGTTCAAAGTCGGTGACGTCGGCGGTAATTTCCACATAGCTGGGGATATCCAGCTTGTCGGTGTCCAGCCCCAGATCCTCCTGCAGACCCGGGAAGGCCAGGCCCACCACGGCAGTATGGTCGCCGTCGTTGAAGATCTTTCCGTTGGTAACGGTGACATTGGTGAAGCGATCACTGTCCAACAGCACACCTGTCAGCATGGCAAAGGGCACATAAATTTTCTCTTCCTTGCCATCGATGGTCACCGTCTCATACTGGCGGTTCTCGTAGTCGAAGCGGATGGTCACCCGGCCGCTCTTTCCGGCCAGCTCCGCCGGAG
>CAYNEH010000057.1:0-9376 GCA_964396195.1 uncultured Oscillospiraceae bacterium | reverse complement strand
AATCAGGGCCTGGAATATGCTTATCCGATAACTGTCGGAGACAATGTGTGGATTGGTGCGGGAGTTCAGGTTATGCCGGGCGTTACAATCGGAAGCAATGTTGTTATCGGCGGGGGAAGCGTTGTTGTTAAAGACATTCCGGATAATTCCGTAGCAGTAGGCAATCCGTGCAGGGTTATACGTGCCATTACAGAGGAGGACAGGAAAACCTGTTGGGACAGATAAATTCCGGTTTGACGAAGGAAGGAGACGTGACCGCACGGTTCCTTTGAAAACTCCGGCTCAGAACGGCCGCTGCCGCTTCGCACTGCGGCCGTTTGCCGCCCCGTGTCGCCCCCTGCGGAGCATTGTGCATTGTATCAGGGACTGCGGCGGCGCGGCGGCGCGCAGTTCTTCCGTCGGAAAAGCGGAATCTTTTCCGACGGTCACAAGGCCCGGCCTGCGTATGCAGGCCGGGCCTTGTGCTGCTTTATGCTTTTTTTGCGTCTCCGCCCTCCGCCTTCCGGCGGAAGTACTCGTCCAGCACCTCCCGCTCCGAGAAGTGGGAGCGGACGCCGTTGATCTCGATATATTCCTCGTGGCCCTTGCCCAGCAGGGCGATGATGTCCCCCGGCTCTGCCTTGTCCAGCGCGAAGAAAATGGCCTCCCGCCGGTCGTAGATCTCCACCGAGGGGATTTTCCCCTCCAGCCCGGCGGTGATGTCGGCGCAGATGTCCTCCACCCGCTCCGTCCGGGGGTTATCCATGGTGATGACGGCGAAGTCGGCGTACTTTGCCGCCTCCCGGGCCATGTCGGTGCGGCGCATCTTGGGCCGGTCGCCCCCCGCGCCGAACACCACGACAATCCGGTGGTGGTCGTACTCCCGGAGGGTGGTGAGGACGCTCTCAAAGCTCACGTCGTTGTGGGCGTAGTCGATGAGGACGATGTAGTCCCCGGGATGGGGGTAGACCTCCGTCCGGCCCCGGACGGTGGTCTTCGCAAGGCCCTCCCGGACGGCCCGCATGGGAATGCCCAGCGCCTGGCTGGCCGCCACGGCGGCCAGTGCGTCACTGACGTTGAATTTCCCGGGCATGGAAAAGCGGAAGGGTTCCTCCGTGCCGTCCACGGTGAACTCGCTGCCCAGCAGGCCGGAGCCGCGGATGGGCCGGATGTTCCCGCCCCGGGTGTCCGCCCCCTCGCCGAAGCCGAAGGTGGACACGGCGCAGCCCGGACGGGTGCGGCGGCGCATGGCGGGCCAGCTGGGGTCATCAAAATTGCCAACCGCCTTGCGGCATTGGGCGAAAAGGGCAGTCTTGCAGGCGCGGTACTCGTTATAATCCGCGTGCTCGGCGGGGCTGATGTGGTCGGGAGAGAGGTTGAGGAACAGGGCGATGTCGAACTGGATACCCGCCACCCGATGGAGCTTCATGGCCTGAGACGACACCTCCATGACCACGTGGGTGCAGCCGGCCTGCTCCATCTGGGCGAAGCGCTGGTGCAGCTCCAGCGACTCCGGGGTGGTATTCCGGGCGTCGCAGAGCATCTCGTCCCCGATGAAGGTGCCCACGGTGCCGATCATGCCGGTCTTGCGGCCGGCGGCGGTGAGAATGGAGCGGAGGATATAGGCGGTGGTTGTCTTGCCCTTTGTGCCGGTGATGCCGATGATGGTCAGCCGGTCGGCGGGATGGCCGTAAAAGGCGGCGGCCAGCAGGGCCAGCGCGATCCGGGCGTTTTCAACCTGAACGACGGCGGCGCTCCCTGTGCCGTCCACCGGGTGTTCCACCACTACGGCGGCGGCTCCCTGTCCGACCACGGCGGGGACGAAGTCGTGGCCGTCCGCCCGGGCTCCGGGCAGCGCTACGAACAGGCTCCCCGGCCCGGCCTTTCGGGAGTCGCAGCACAGGTCGGTGATCTCCGTGTCCGGCCCGCCGGACAGCAGGGTGTGGGGAATATCACGGAACAGTTCGGACAGCATCATGGCAAAGACCCCTTTTCTCGTTTATGTCAGTCTATGCAAATATGCCCGGCCTGGCGAGCGGGCAGTCAGAAATTTGCGGATTTCCGGGCGTTTAAGGCTGATCGCCCGCCCGATTGACCAGAAATACACCCTGGATCTGGCCCAGCTTATTGATAACGGAGGCAAGCTCCTTCCTGTCCCTGACGGACAGCACCAGATAGACGATGGCGTAGCCATCGGGCTGGCTCCGGGCGGAGAGGTTATTAACCTTGACCTTCAGGGTGGACAGAGCCATGGCGATGTCCAGCGCGAGGCCGTCCCGGTCCTTGGCGGAAATCTCCACCGAGGTCTGGTAGTACTCCTGCTCGCTGTCCACCCACGACACCTCCACCCAGCGGCCCGCCTCCTCCGGCTTGCGCTTGGCGGGATCGGCGTTGGGACAGTCCTTCCGGTGGACGGATACGCCGTACCCCCGGGTGATGAAGCCCACCACCGGGTCCCCGGGGACGGGGGTGCAGCACTTGGAGAACTTCACCATGCAGTTGTCCAGCCCCTCCACGATGATGCCGCTCTTGGAGTGGCGGGGGCGCTGTGCGCCCTCCTGCGTCTTGGCGGTGGAGGGGAAGATGGCGTCGCCGGACACGGCGGAGGCGGTAATCTGGGCGGCGGCCTGCTGCCGCTCCATTTTGCCCAGCCGGGTGAGCTCGTCCTTCATGCGGACGGCGGCCTTCTGGGCGGACATGCCGCCATAGCCGATGGCGGCGTACAACTCGTCCAGCGAGCTGTAGCGCACCTTTTTCAGCATGGCGTCCAGTACCTCGCTGCTGGCGGTGATGGCGGCCATGGAAAGGCCGATGTGCTTGAGCTCCGCCTCAAAGGCGGCCCGGCCGGTGGCGATGTTTTCCTCCCGGCGCTCCTTCTTGAACCACTGGCGGATCTTGTTGCGCGCCTCGTTGGATTTGCAGATTTTCATCCAGTCCCGGCTGGGGCCCTTGGCGGCCTTGGAGGTGATGACCTCCACGATGTCGCCGGACTGGAGCTTGGCGTCATAGGGGACGATGCGGCCGTTGACCAGCGCCCCGGTCATGTGGTTGCCCACCTCCGAATGGATGGAGTAGGCAAAGTCGATGGGGGTAGCCCCGGCGGGCAGACTTTTCACGTCACCCTGAGGGGTAAAGACAAATACCTCGTCGGCGAACATGTCCACCTTGAGGGTGCGGACGAACTCCTCCGCATCGGTGTCCTGCTGGCTCTCCAGCAGCTTGCGGATCCACTCGAAGGTGGCCTCGCTGCCCAGCTTTTCGTTGGCAAGGCCCTGCTTGTACTTCCAGTGGGCGGCGACGCCGTATTCTGCGGTCTGGTGCATATCCCACGTGCGGATCTGAACCTCGAAGGGGATGCCGTCCGTGCCGATGACGGTGGTGTGGAGGGACTGGTAGCCGTTGGGCTTGGGGGTGCCGATATAGTCCTTGAACCGGCCCAGCACCGGCTTATACATGTCGTGGATGCAGCCCAGCACGTTGTAGCAGGCAGGGATGTCGTCCACGATGACCCGGAATGCGTACAGGTCGAAAATCTCCTTGAGGGTCTTGTTCTGGGTGTACATTTTCCGGTAAACGGAATAGATGTGCTTCACCCGGCCGTAGACGGTGCACTTGATGCCGTCCTGCTTCAGGCGCTCCTCGATGTGCTTCTGGGTGTCGGCCAGAAATTTCTGGTGCTCGGCGGAGCCGGTAGCCAGCTCCTGCTCGATTTCCGCGTAGCCGATGGGGTCGAGATATTTGAGGGACAGATCCTCCAGCTCCCACTTGATCCGCTGCATACCGAGGCGGTGGGCGATGGGGGCGTAGATCTCCATGGTCTCAAGGGACTTTTCCTTCTGTTTGCGCTCCGGCTGGAACATCATGGTGCGCATGTTGTGCAGTCGGTCGCACAGCTTGATGAGGATGACCCGCACGTCCTTGGCCATGGCCATGAACATCTTGCGAAGGTTCTCCATCTGCTCGTCTTCCTTGGAGGTGTACTGCATCCGGGTCAGCTTGGTGACGCCCTCCACCAGATCGGCCACCGTGGCGCCGAAGCGCTTGGCGATGTCGTCGTGGGTGGACTCCGTGTCCTCAATGCAGTCGTGGAGCATGGCGGCGATGATGGAGTCCATGTCCAGCCCCAGTTCGGCCACAATTTCGGCCACGGCGATGGGGTGGGTGATATAGGGAGAGCCGTCTTTCCGCAGCTGACCGCTATGGTGCTCGTCGGCGTATTCAAAGGCGTCCCGCAGCCGATTCACCTCGGCGCGAGGGTTGGCGCCAAGAACTTTCTTTTCCAGCGCTTCGTATTGTTCACGGACAGAGTCCATCATAAAATTCCTCCTAAGCGGCGTTCCGCTGTGTTACGTCCGGACAGCCGTTGCCCGGCGCAGGACGAAGGGCCGTTTCCGGTCAGCCCTTCAGATAGGACCGCAGCTTTTTCATCAGATCGGACTGCTCGAGATCCACCTTTTCTGCGGGCTTATGGATGGTGACGCGCACACGGTGCTCCCGCTGCTCCACATGAATAAGGCCGCGCTCGTCCAGTACCTGAAAGCACACCATGGTGCGGCCCAGTGAGCGATGGGCGGGGGTGGCCCGGGCGGCGGAGCGAACCAGCTGGTCCACCGGCCCGGCGGCGGAACCCGCAGTGCAGGTTCGCTGGAGCCAGCGCCAGAGGCAGGCGAAGTCTTCCCGCTCCGGCAGAAGCATGGCGGCCTCACGGGCGGACAGGACGGAGCCGTCGCACAGGCGGCGGAACAATGCCTGCTCAGCCTGGGCCCGGGTCGGGGCGGGGCGCAGGTCGCACAGCTGGAGCTGAAGCTCCCGGCGGCCGCGGTATTCATTGATGTGGGGCGTAAAGACCAGGTCCACCCGGTCCCCGGCGGCGACGCCGGCGGCCACGGTGTTGGCGGAGAAGAAGATGGCGTCGAAGGTGCGGCCGTCCCGCCGGACCTTCATTTTCAGGTGGCGGCCGCCGCCCACGTCGGCGCAGGACAGCACCACCGCCCCGGTGAGCCGGAACACCGGCTTGGGGTTGCCGGAGCCGAAGGGCTCCAGCAGAGCGAGGGCGTCTACCTCCTTGCAGGTGAGGAGGGAGCAGTCGTCGATGTCCACGTCCACGTCCAGCGAGGACACCATGGGCCGCCCGCCGGTATATTCCGTTACCAGCTGATCCATGGCCAGCTTGAAGGCGGGGATGTTTTCCTCCCGGATGGTGAAGCCCGCCGCCAGCTCGTGCCCGCCGTAGCCCTCCAGCAGGGGGGCGCACTTTTCCAGCGCGGCGAAGAGGTTGAAGCCGCCGAAGGAGCGGCAGGAGCCTTTTCCCCTGCCGTGGTCAAGGCAGATCATGAAGGCGGGGCAGGAGTGCCGCTCCGCCAGGCGGGAGGCCACAATGCCCACCACGCCCTGGTGCCAGCCCTCTCCGGCCAGCACAATGGACGGGCCGGAAAGCTCCGGATGCCGGGAGAGCATATCGCAGCATTCCTCGAAAATGCGCAGCTCGATGGACTGGCGCTCCCGGTTGAGCTGGCACAGAGTCTGGGCCAGGCGCTCACCCTCGGCGGCGTCCCGGGTGAGGAGCAGCTCCAGCGCCACGCCGGCCTGCTCCATCCGCCCGGCGGCGTTGATCCGGGGGGCGAGGCCGTAGCCGATACTGACGGCAGTCGGGGCGGCCTGATTGGGACTGACCTCCCGCAGCAGGGCCAGCAGACCCGGCCGGCGGGTGTGAGCCAGACGGGCAAGGCCCATCCGGACGATGGAGCGGTTCTCGTCGGTCAGGCGCATGACGTCTGCCACGGTGCCGATGGCGGCAAGTTCTACATAGCGCTCCAGCACCGCGGGGCGCTCTTTTTCCGGGGTGAGGGCAAGTGCTACCTTCAGCGCCACGCCCACCCCGGCAAGATCCGGAAAGGGGTAGGGGCAGTCCGGCCGGCGGGGGTCCACCACCGCCACGGCGGCGGGCAGAGCGTCTTTGCAGTGATGGTGGTCGGTAATGACGGCGTCCATGCCCAGCGTTTTGGCATAGTCCACCTCGTCGGCGGCGGTGATGCCGCAGTCCACGGTAACGATCAGGGTGACGTTCTGGCTGTGCAGCCGATCCACGGCGGCCCGGTTCAGCCCGTAGCCCTCTTCAATGCGGTCTGGGATGTAGCTGACCACTTTCCCGCCCCGCTCCCGGAGAAATTCCGTAAGCAGACAGGTGGAGGTGATGCCGTCCACGTCGTAATCCCCGTAAACGGAAATGACTTCCCCGCCCTCCAGCGCCCGGCTGATGCGCGCGACAGCCCGGTCCATGTCCCGCATGAGAAACGGGTCATGGAGCAGTTCGGGCCCGTGAGCCAGAAATACCCTGGCCTTAGCCGGGGTATCCAGCCCGCGGGCGCACAGCACAGCGGCGCAGAGGGGGGACAAGCCCGCCAGCTCCATCTCACGCCGGGCGGCGGCAGAGCCGCCCGGACGCAGATTCCACTGTTCGTACTTCATAGTATTCAATTCCTCAAAATAAAAATTATTCTCTATTATAGCAAAAAGCCCTGCCAGTTGCAACTGTACGGCCGGAGAAATCTTTGTCAGAGCGGGGGCGCGTGTCCTGTAAAGGAGGAGAATGATACAACGGCAAAAACGAGAAAACGGGCGCAGGTCATATCCTGCGCCCGTTCCGGCACGAATTGATTCAGTTCCGTTTTACCCGGAGCATCCGGGAGGCGTTGAGGATGGCGATGACGGCCACGCCCACGTCGGCGAACACGGCCTCCCACATGGAAGCCGCGCCGAAGGCGCCCAGCACGAGGAACAGGCCCTTGATGGCCAGCGCGAACACGATGTTCTCCCGGACGATGCGCAGGCACTTCCGGGCGATATCCATGGCTTCGGTGAGTTTGGCGGGGTCGTCGTCCATGAGAACCACGTCGGCGGCCTCAATGGCGGCGTCGGAGCCCATGCCGCCCATGGCGATGCCCACGTCGGCCCGGCTCAGCACCGGCGCGTCGTTGACGCCGTCGCCCACGTAGGCCAGCACGCCGTCGGCGCTCTTGTGTGCAAGCAGCTCTTCCAGCCGGTCCACCTTGTCACCGGGGAGGAGCTGGGCGTGGACCTCATCAAGGCCCAGCTTTGCAGCCACGGCCTCGCCCACGGCCTGACTGTCTCCGGTGAGCATGACGGTGCGGATGCCCCGGCGCTTCAGGTCGGCAATGGCGGCGGGGGCGGTGTCCTTCACCTGGTCGGCGATGACGGCGCAGCCCAGATAGGCGCCGTCCCGGGCCACATAGACCAGCGTGCCCACGTCGCCGCAGCGCTCAAAGGTGATGTTCTCCCGGACCATGAGCTTTTCGTTGCCGGCCAGCACCCGGACGCCGTCCACAAGGCAGGAAATGCCGTGACCGGGAATCTCCTGCACGTCGGTGACCCGGTCGGGGTCGATGTCCCGACCCCACGCGCGGCGGAGGGACTGAGCAATGGGGTGGGAGGAATGGCACTCGGCCAGCGCGGCGGTTTCCAGCAGCGTTTCGCTGGTCACGCCGTCGGAGGGGTAAAGGGCGGACAGCTCGAACACGCCCCGGGTGAGAGTGCCGGTCTTGTCAAAGACCACGGTCTCCGTCTTGGCCAGCAGCTCCAGATAGTTGCCGCCCTTCACCAGAATACCCCGGGCGGACGCTCCGCCGATGCCGCCGAAGAAGGACAGGGGGATGGAGATGACCAGCGCGCAGGGGCAGGAGATGACAAGGAAGATGAGGGCGCGGTGGACCCAGACGGCCCATGCGCCGGTGATGAGGGAGGGAATCACGGCCAGCAGCACCGCGCCGATGACCACGGAGGGAGTGTAGTACCGGGCGAACTTGGTGATGAAGTTCTCCGCCTTGGCCTTTTTAGAGGCGGCGTTCTCCACCAGATCGAGGATCTTCGCCACGGTGGAATCGCCGAACTCTTTGGTGACCCTGACCTTCAGAAGACCGGTGAGGTTGACGCAGCCGGACAGCAGTTCGTCGCCGGGGGCGGCATCGCGGGGGACGGACTCGCCGGTGAGGGCGGCGGTGTCCAGCGAGGAGCTGCCCTCCAGCACCACGCCGTCCAGCGGGACCTTCTCGCCGGGGCGGATGACGATGACGTCGCCGACGGCAACCTCTTCGGGGTCGACCTGAACAATCTGACCGTCACGCTCCACGTTGGCGCTGTCAGGCCGGATGTCCATGAGCTGGGAGATGGACTGCCGGGATTTGCCCACGGCGTAGCTCTGGAACAGCTCGCCCACCTGATAGAACAGCATGACACCGACGGCCTCGGCGTATTCGCCCAGCACCAGTGCGCCCACAGTGGCCACGCACATCAGGAAGTTCTCGTCAAAGACCTGACCGTGAGCGATGTTCCGGACGGCTTTCCACAGCACGTCCCAGCCGACGATGAAATAGGGGATAAGAAATAGGGGCAGCCGCCACAGCCCCTTCACAGGGATGACCGCGGCCGCAATGAGCAGCACCGCCGCGGCGATGATGCGGACGAGCATTTTTTTCTGCTTTCTGGTCACAGTGGCACCTTCTTCCGGACAGGAAATTGCAGGTTTGCGCTTACAGCACGATCTCGCAGTCGGGTTCGACCTTCTTGCAGCACTTGACAACGTCCTTCATGACAGCGTCGATATCGTCGGCCTCGATGGTGAGCTTCTGGGTCATGAAGCTGACGGTGGCGGCGGTGACGCCGGGGAGTTTGTTGATGGCGGTTTCCATCTTCTGAGCGCAGTTGGCGCAATCCAGATCTACAAGCTTGAACACCTTTTTCATGCTGAAAACTTCCTTTCGATTGATTATTGATTATTGTTTGGGTTGTTGACGGGCTCATTCACGCCTCGCCTGCTCACGACGCGCGGCTTTCGTCGTCGCAAAGTCCGTTTTGCTTTATTTTGCTCCACGCAAAATTCCGCACACTTCCTTGCTCCTCCTCCCCAAGTTGAACCCGCTTTGCTGGGCTTCAACTTGGTATGATCCGCACTGCCTGTGACGGCTCGGACGCTATTCCTTAATATGGTCCATACCTTGCGCGATGATCTTGCGGACATGATCGTCAGACAGGGAGTAGAAAACGGTCTTGCCGTCCTTCCGCGGCTTGACCAGCCGGTTCGCCTTGAGGATGCGCAGCTGGTGGGAGACGGCGGACTGGGTCAGGCCCAGCAGCTGGGCGATGTCGCACACGCACAGCTCCGCTTCGAACAGGGCATACAGAATCTTGATGCGGGTGGAGTCGCCGAAGACCTTGAACAGCTCGGCCAGATCATACAGGTCCTCGTCGTTGGGCATTTCCCGGAGCACCTGTTCCACGGTCTGCTCGTGAACGCACAGGAAGCCGCAGCGTTCCACGTCCTTTTCAACATCAGACATCGGGTGAACCTCCTTTCAAAAACGAACATATGAACAACTGCTCA
>CAYNEH010000056.1:0-9760 GCA_964396195.1 uncultured Oscillospiraceae bacterium | reverse complement strand
AAGTAGGTCGCCCTGAGGGGCGAAACCCTCAGCTCCGCGTCCGCAGGACGCACCAAAATCCTCGCCGATTTTCGGCGAATACGAAAAAAGGCTTCAGGGCCCTCGCCCCTGAACAATTCTTTGATTCCTTTCTGTTTGCACAGAAAGGAACCGTCAGGCGGTGCCTGACGAAAAGGAGACTACTATGAGTATTTTCAAAAAACAGGGCGTAGCCGTCCTGCTGACCATCGTCATGGTGGCAGCCGCCGTGGTCATCGGCCGGGCGAAAGTCCCGTCGGATCCCGTTCCTGAGCCGGACTCCGCGAACATCAGCCAGTCCGCCACGCAGGACAATACCGCCCGGGATGTCCAAACCGTCTACGATGAAGCGGAAGTGCTGTCCCGGAGCGTGGAGAGCCAGATCGAGAATATCAACAGCAGCCTGCTGAACAACTATGGCGTTATGGTCGCGGTGGTCACCGTCAACGAGAATTCCGACAATCTGGGCCAGTTCGCGCTGGACTACGCCGACGAGATCGGGCTGGGCGAGTATGACTTCATCGTGGTGCTGGACATCTCCGGTGACAACTACTGGCTGGTGCAGGGCGCGGGACTGGTGACCAAGTTCACCGACCAGGACTGCTCCGACTATGCCTATGACTATCTGGAGGCCGACTTCGCCGACGGCGATTACGGAGATGCGGCGCTCCGACTTACGCAGGCGCTGGCCGACTGGTACGCCGACAATTACTGATAAATAAGGAGGGATCGTTTTGAGCTTTCTCATTATTGTGATTCTGATCATCATTCTGCTGGCGGTGATGGAGGGTTCTCACCGCCGCCGTTACCGCAGCGGATACTATGGGCCAAACTATGTATACCGGCCTTTCTACATCTTTGCCCCGCGGCCGCCCAGACCCCGTCCGCCCCGCGGACACGACTTCGGCCCCGGCGGCTTCGGCTCCCGTCCCGGCAACCGCCCGCCCTCCGGAGGCATGGGCGGCGGACGGCCCAACTCCGGCCCTCGTCCCGGCGGCGGCTTTGGCGGGGGCAGGCCCTCCGGCGGCAGCTTCGGCGGCCGTCCTTCCGGCGGTATGGGCGGCGGGCGTCCTTCCGGCGGGTTCGGCGGAAGCCGTCCCTCCGGCGGCAGCTTCGGCGGCGGACGCTCCTTCGGGGGCGGCGGCCGTTCCGGCGGCAGCTTCGGCGGCGGACGTTCTTTCGGCGGCGGAGGCCGTTCCGGCGGCAGCTTCGGCGGCGGACGTTCCTTCGGTGGCGGCGGCCGTTCCGGCGGCGGTTTTGGGGGCGGACGCTCCCCCGGCGGCGGTGGCCGCAGATAAATACGTGGATATGCCAACATCACCGGCGGCGCGGGAGCGCCGCCGGTTTTTGCGATGTTTGGCGGTTTTGCAATGACGTGACAAGAGAAATCAAAAAAATTTCTATGGTAGTTTTGTAAAAAAAAGAAGAAAAAAAGGTAAAGGTATGATAAAATAACCCTGATACTGCGGGGGTATGCCCTCGCGAAATTAAATCACGAAGGGTTGGATCGTGAACATGGGGATCGCGGACATCATTTCGCTGCTGGGCGGATTGGCATTTTTTCTCTTTGGCATGACCCTTTTGGGGGAGGGACTCAAGCGTGTGGCCGGCAGCAGGCTGGAGACGATACTGAGCCGATTGACCTCCAACCGGATCAAGGGTGTTCTTCTGGGTGCGGGAGTGACGGCGGTGATCCAGTCCTCCTCTGCGACCAGTGTCATGGTGGTGGGCTTCGTCAACTCCGGCATTATGAAGCTGACCAACGCCATCGGCATTATCATGGGCGCCAACATCGGCACCACCGCCACCGGCTGGATCTTGACTCTGGCGGGCGTTGAGGGCAGCGGCGGTTTTTCCTCCGCCACGGTTTTTGCCTTCATTGCCTTCATCGGTATTATACTCTACTTCTTTTGCCGAAAGCCCGTCAAGAAAAATGTGGGTATGATCCTGCTGGCCTTCTCTGTTCTGATGAACGGTATGCAAACCATGTCGAGCGCCATGGCCCCGCTGAAAACCAGCGAGCCGTTTCTGAATTTTATCTCTGCTGTATCCAACCCTGCGGCGGCCATTCTGGTGGGCCTGGTGTTTACCGCCATTATCCAGAGCAATTCCGCCGCCGTGGGTATTCTTCAGGCTCTGGCCGTTACCGGCGCCATCAACTTTGATACCGCCGTTCCGCTGGTCATCGGCATGAATATCGGCGCCTGTGCGCCTGTGCTTCTGTCCGCCATCGGCGCTAACAGGAACGGTAAGCGTACCGCTATTATTTACCTCATCTATAATTTCCTGGGCGCCATTCCGTTTATGATTCTTCTCTATGGCGCGAATGCCGTGGTGGGAGTGCCCTTCTTTGGCCAGACAATTTCCAGCGTAGGAGTCGCTGTTATCAACACGGTCTTTAATGTGGTGGCCACCGTGATCCTCACTCCCTTCATCGGTCAGATGGAAAAACTGACCTATGTAATCTTCCCTGCCGTAGAGGAGGACGACGAGTACGAGGAGAACCTGCTGGACGAGCGCTTCCTCGACTATCCCCCGCTGGCGGTGGAACAGAGCGGCAAGACCATGGATCGCATGACCGTTGCTGCCTTCAAGAACCTGAACAAATCTATCGACCTCATCCACTCCTTCAACCGGGAGAAGTATGAGAAAGTCATGAGCCGGGAGAACACCGTGGACCGCTATGAGGACCGGCTGGGTGCCTATCTGGTGCGGCTGAACGCCAAGGAACTGTCCGAGAAGGAGACTCAGGAGACCGCCAAGTACCTCAACTGCCTGACCAATGTGGAGCGCATCTCAGACCACGCGGTGAATCTGGCGGATCTGGCGCAGGAGATGTCGGAGAAGAAGGTGTCCTTCTCCCCGCAGGCGGAGAAAGAACTGAACGTCTGCATCGACGCGGTGCGGGAGATTGCTTCCCTTGCCCAGACGGCACTGACGGACAACGACCTCGACATGGCCCGCCGGGTAGAGCCGCTGGAGGAGGTCATCGACATGGTGACCGAGGAGCTGAAGGTCCGGCACATCAACCGCCTTCAGAACGGCCGCTGTACGCTGAAGATGGGCTTTATCTTCAACGACTGCATCAACAACTTCGAGCGCGTGGCTGACCACTGCTCCAACATCGCCGTGGCGGTGCTGGAGGGCGCGGACAGTGCACTTCAGTCCCACGACTACCTCCGGGGCATCAAGCAGAACAAAGACGAGGAGTACCGCCGCTGGACGAGCACCTTCGAGAAGAAGTACTGCGAGGCGCTGCTGACGGGCGCGGAAGAAAAATAAGGAAATCCAGAGCGGCGCTGCGGAAAGCAGCGCCGCTTTTTGCGCGGAAAAGGCGGAAGCTGTGCCCGTCCGGCGGGCAGCCGGAGGGCAGTGACGGAAAATGTGACCAATCGGTAAACAATTAGCCGCAGGGAAACAAAATCCGTTGACACGGCGGCGGGAACGGGCATAAACTGTATGTGTTTTGCAAAGGAGAATAAGCACATGCTGAAATTATCTCAGATTCATAAGAGCTATACGGTGGGCGGTACAACGGTGGAGGCCCTGCGGGGCATTGACCTTGAGTTCCGGGAGAACGAGTTCGTCTCCATCCTCGGTCCATCCGGCTGCGGCAAGACCACTACGCTGAACATCATTGGCGGGCTGGACCGCTACACCAGCGGCGACCTCATCATCAACGGCCGCTCCACCAAGGAGTACAGGGACAGCGACTGGGACGCCTACCGCAACCACTCAGTGGGTTTCGTGTTCCAGAGCTACAACCTTATCCCCCACCAGACGGTGCTGGCCAATGTGGAGCTGGCGCTGACGCTGGCAGGGGTGTCCCGGGCGGAGCGCCGCCGCCGGGCGAAGGAGGCGCTGGAAAAGGTCGGGCTGGGCGACCAGCTGAACAAAAAGCCCAACCAGATGTCCGGCGGCCAGATGCAGCGGGTGGCTATTGCACGGGCCCTCATCAACGACCCGGACATCCTGCTGGCCGATGAGCCTACCGGAGCGCTGGACAGCGAGACTTCCGTGCAGGTCATGGAACTGCTCAAAGAGGTGGCGAAGGATCGGCTGGTCATCATGGTCACCCACAACCCGGAGCTGGCTGAGCAGTACTCCACCCGGATTATCCGCCTGAAGGACGGGCAGGTCACCGGTGACACCGATCCCTATCATTCGGAGGAAAGCGCCCCGGCGGTCACCGGCAAGAAGGCCCGGGCGGGGAAGAAGACCTCTATGTCCTACGGCACGGCCCTGTCCCTGTCGCTGAACAACCTGCTGACCAAGAAGGGGCGGACGGTTCTCACCAGCTTTGCCGGATCCATCGGCATCATCGGCATCGCCCTCATTCTTGCCCTGTCCTCCGGCATCAACAGCTATATCAATCGGGTGCAGGAGGACACCCTGTCCAACTATCCTATCACCATCGAGGCGGAGAGCGTGGATATGTCTGCTATGCTCACCTCCCTCATGGGGACGAAGAAGGAAGGGGAGGCGGAGCGGCCGCTGGACAAGGTCTACACATCTACCGTCATGTACGACATGATGGATTCCATGTTTAATGCCGAGACGGTGACCAACGACCTGAAGGATTTCAAGGCGTGGCTGGAGGAGGACGGCAACGGCATCGCCGCCCTGTCTACCATCCGGTACGGCTATGACTTCGCCTTCGACATCTACAACAAGGACGAGGACGGAAATATCATCAAGAGCGACGTCATGAGCCTGATGGAAGAGGCCATGACCAGCATGTACGGCGGCGATTATTCCAGTTATTTCAGCTCCTTCGGCTCCATGTACGAGAGCATGGACGTCTGGGACGAGCTGCTGCCCGGCGAGGACGGTGCCCTCATTTCCGGCCAGGTGACGGACAACTACGACCTGCTGTACGGCAGCTGGCCGGAGAATTACGATGAGGTCGTGCTGTTCGTGGACGAGAACAACGAGGTCTCCGACCTGATGCTGTACGCGCTGGGGCTGCTGTCCCACGACAGCATGGAGGACACCCTCGACGCACTCCAGAACGGCGGAGAGGCGTACAGCGAGCGGGAGAGCTGGACCTATGAGGAGCTGTGCGACACCACATTCAAGCTCATCCTTCCCTCCGAGCGGTATCAGTACGACGCCGGCTCCGGCACCTACGCCGACCTTTCCGAGACGAAAGCGGGGCTGGAACTGCTCTACAACAGTGACGATGTTGGAACCACTCTGAAGGTGGTGGGTATCGCCCGGCCCAACGGGAAGTCCACCATGGATTCCTCCTCCATGATGGCCGGTTCCGTGGGCTACACCAGCGCCCTGACCACCTATGCCATCGAAACGGTGGCCAATTCCGACATTGTGAAGGCCCAGCTGGACGACCCGGATACCGACGTGCTGTGCGGCCTGCCCTTCCCGGTGGACGGGGAGCCGGAGCCGACGGAGGATGAAAAAACGGCGGACATCACAGAATATCTCTCCGGTCTGTCCGTGACGGACAAGGCGGCGGCCTATATCGACGTGATGAGCCAGCCCTCCGACGAGTACGTGGACGGCGTGGTAGAGCAGCAGATGGACGGCCTTGCCCGGGCGGACATCGAGGATATGATTGTCCGGCAGTACGCCGGTGAGATGGGGGTGGACGAGGATACGATTTCCTCCTACATCGCCGAAATGAGCGACGACGAGCTGTTTTCACAGGTGGAAGCGGCCGTGGGCGAGCAGGTGCGGGAGCAGTACGCTCAGGGCGTCCAGCAGCAGCTGGGCACCGTCAGTCAGGACGCGCTGGCGGCCATGCTGGATGCGGCCATGGGCGAGGGCTCCGGCTATGTGCAGGCTCAGCCCTTCGAGGGGTGGCAGTACGTCTATCTCTATGACAACTATATGCCCGCCACCCGGTCGGATTCCACCTATGAGAAAAATCTTGACCTGCTGGGCTATGTGGATCTGGACAGCCCGGACACTATCAATTTGTATGCCGCCACCTTCGCGGACAAGGACGAGATCGCCAACCTCATCGCGGAATATAATGACGGCCGGGCAGAGGAGGAGCAGATCACATACACCGACTACGTGGCCTTGCTGATGAGTTCCATCACTGACATCATCAGCGGCATCAGCTACCTGCTCATCGCCTTTGTGTCCATCTCCCTTGTGGTGTCGTCCATCATGATCGGCATCATCACCCACATCTCCGTACTGGAGCGCACCAAGGAGATCGGCATTCTCCGGGCTGTGGGCGCGTCCAAGCGGGACGTGTCCCGGGTGTTCAATGCCGAGACCATGATCGTGGGCCTGGGCGCGGGATTGCTGGGCATTCTCATTACGCTGCTGCTCATCATCCCCATCAACGCAATCCTGTTCCATTTCACCGGTATCGAGGGGCTGAAGGCCGTTCTGCCCGGCGTGGGCGCGGTGGTGCTGGTGGCCATCAGCACACTGCTCACCGTGCTGGCGGGACTTATCCCGGCCCGGGGCGCGGCAAAGAAGGATCCCGTGGAGGCTCTGCGGAGCGAGTGAGCCGCGGTCAGGCGGAAAATTCAGAAGAAAATGCCCGGAACGCGCGGCGTTCCGGGCATTTTTTACGCAGAAATGCAGCTCTTTTTACGCAAAATGAGGAAAAAATGCAGGGCGGACATGCAACTTTTTGCACAGGGACGAGTGGAAATGTGCAACGGTTTATGCAACATTTTTGAGTTTTTAAAGGAAAGACAGCACACAACCGTGGAAACGGCATGCCAACTGCGGCGGTTTTCAACAGTTTTTTCGACTTTGTGCAGAGTGCGCAGAAACAGGGCCGCAATTCCGAAAAACGGCGCGGAGGGATCGTTTTCCGGGGCACAGCCGCGAATAGCCGGAAGACGGCACAAAATTTCGGGGACGGGCGGGAAACGGCCCGCTGGGGCGCAGCCGTCACTGCTCCAGCGACAGGATGAACTGGAGGGCTGTGCGGGGGGTCTGGGCGGCGTGGAGCCGTTCCCACGCCACTGCCTGCCGGTGGAGCTCCTCCCGGTCCATGGCGATGTGCCGCCGGTCGGCCAGCATATCCACAAGCGCCATATACTCCTGCTTGTTCAGCCCCTGGAACAGGATGCGGACACCGAAACGGTCAGCCAGCGAGGTCTTTTCCCGGATGGTCTCGTTGCGGTCCATCTCGTCCCCGGCGCGCTCGGAAATGGTCTGCCGCACCAGATGGCGGCGGTTGGAGGTGGCATAAATGGCCACATTGTCCGGCCGGCGCTCCAGCCCGCCCTCCAGAATGGTCTTGAGGACGGAATAGGTGGCGTCATCCCGGTCAAAGGCCAGGTCGTCGATAAAGATGATGAACTTCTGCCGCAGTCCGCGAAGGGAGCGGATGAGAGCGGGCAGACCACCGAGGTTTTCCTTGTCGGCCTCGATGATGCGCAGCTCCTCCGTGCCGGGCAGGGTGAGGAGGTTTTTGACGGTGGCGGATTTGCCGGTGCCGCTCTCGCCGTAGAGCAGGACATTGTTTACATACCGGCCGGACAGCAGAGCGCGGGTGTTCTGCACCACTTCCTGCCGCTGCCAGTCGTAGCCCAGCAGCTCGTCGGCGGCGGGGCAGTCAGGGTCGGGAACGGGGATGAGTGCGCCGTCCTCCCACACAAACGCCCGCCAGCGGGCGAACTCCCCCGCGCCTTCGGTGCGGTAAAGCTCCGTCAACGCCGCAAAGCTGAAGGGAACGTCGCTGCTCCAGCGTGGCAGGGTATCCAGCGCCGGGCGGCAATCCGGGCCGAGGACTTCGGCCAGAGCGGCGATCCACTCATCGCCGGAAACGGCGGCCAGCTGGGCAAGCACTGCGATGTCGTGCTCCGCGGCGGCGGCAAGCACTCCGTCATCACCGCCGGACTGGGCCAGCCGGGGATAGGGGCCGTTGTCCCAGCGGAGGGCGTCGGCCAGAAAATTGCCCAGACCGGCAAAGCCGCTGTCCTTCAGGGCGTAAAACAGGCCGGTGTAGGCGCTGAGGGCGGCTTCGCCATCTTCCCCGGCCAGCGCGGAGAGCAGCCGGGACGCTTCGCCCATGACAGGGGTGTCCAGCAGGTTTTTGTAGGCGGAAACGGTCATCAGACCGACCCGCAGCGCGGAAATATTCATGATAAAAACTCCTTTATGCGGCGTGTGCGGTCATGGCAAAGGCCGCTCCATGACGATGATGTTCCAGTCCCGGCGGCCCTCGGCACGGGTGACGGTGCGGCTGACCTCCCGGAAGCCCATGGCGAACCAGAAGGGGAAGCTCTCCCGGTTTTCCGCAATGCAGCCGAGCCGGATCCGGCTGTAGCCCTGCCCGGCGGCCCGGCTGAGAAACTCAGTGATGAGCTTCCGGCCAAGTCCCTGCCGCTTTCGGCCGCCGTCCACCATAAACAGGCCGATAAAAAGACATGAGGAATCGGGGTATCCGGTGATATAATCCATCAGCGCCGTCAGCCGTTCACGCTCGAAAAATCCGATGTCGTGCTTTTCCGCCGGCGTTTTGCCCGGCGGAAGGTCAGTGAGGACGGCGGCAGTCTCTGCCCGGGTGACAGGGTGATCCTGCTCACAGGAGAAATAATAGGGATTTGTCTCAAAAAGACGGAGCATTTCGTCCACATCGTCCGCCGTCAGGGGGCGGACGGCGAAAAATTCGGAGGTATACATCAAATGACCTCATTTCTCGTCCGAGATCTCACGGAGATCGTAGGGCGTTGTCTGGTAGACGTAGTAGTTGAGCCAGTTGGTGTAGAACAGCTGGGCGGAGGAGCGCCAGTTTACCACCGGCGCGCGGCTGGGGTCGTCATCGGGGAAGTAGTGCCGGGGCAGCTCGATGGGCAGACCCCGCCCCACGTCCCGGAAGTACTCCTGCGCCAGCGTGTCCGGGTCGTATTCCGGGTGCCCTGTGATGAAAAACCGGCGGTTGTCCGCGCTCTTCACCGCAAAAACCCCTGCTTCGTCGGACAGAGCCAGCAGCTCCAACTCAGGGCAGGCCAGAATGTCATCCAAATGGTTTTCTGTGTGGCGGGAATGGGGGACATAGAAGGGGTCGTCAAAGCCGCGGAAGAGCGGTGGCTGCTTTTTGACAACCGTATGGGGAAAAACACCAAAAAGCTTCTTGGGCAGGGAGTACTTGGGAATGCCGTAATGATAGTACAGCCCGGCCTGAGCACCCCAGCAGACGTGGAGGGTGGAGTGGACGTGAGTGCGGGTCCAGTTCATAATCTCGCACAGCTCATCCCAGTAGTCCACGTCGGCGAAGTCCATATTCTCCACCGGTGCACCGGTGATGATCATGCCGTCGTAACGGTCGTGCTTTACCTGATCGAAGGTGGTGTAGAAGGACTTGAGATGCTGATAATCGGTGTTCTGGGACACGTGGCTGGTGGTTTGAAGCAGCTGGACGTGGATCTGGAGGGGGGTATTGGACAGCTTCCGCAGAATCTGAGTCTCGGTGACGATCTTGGTGGGCATCAGATTGAGAATGAGGAGATTCAGCGGACGGATGTCCTGATGCAGGGCGCGGTTCTCCGTCATAACAAAGATATTTTCACTCTCCAGCACACCGGTGGCGGGGAGAGAATCCGGAATCCGGATAGGCATAAGGGAACACCTCCGTGGGGGTTACAATATAATATATCAAAGCATATCATAGCGGTCGGTAAAAAGCAATGAACAGAAAGAGTGAAAAAAGTTTGAAAAAATTGAAATTAGGTGTTGACATTGGCGGCTGGATTTGGTATATTAACTGAGCGCCTGACGGGCGGGACGAAAGTGAGCGAAAGCGAGC
>CAYNEH010000055.1:0-9823 GCA_964396195.1 uncultured Oscillospiraceae bacterium | reverse complement strand
TCAACCAGTGCATTACCTTCCACGCTGCGGTTAAATAGGGCTTCATTGTAATTCTCCCTTCTGCGGATAGGGTCTGCATGTGTGGCATGGTCAGACACCGCATTGATAAATCGGTAGGCAGTCTGTTTGAGCGGGGCAAGGTCAGGAGCATGAAAATACCGCTCCAGCAGGTCTTCCCGCTGCAATCCAACGTTCTTTCGCTGGGCGTCGCTCATGCTGTCATTGGTGGGCAGCAAAACATCGACCAGCTCAAGCACTTTGGCGTCATTGACAGGCTGCTGTTTCAGTTCTTCAATGGTAACGCCAAGCTCCTGCATATACCGATCTGCATAGAGCAGCGTGTTTTTCGCGTCCTCCAGCTTATAGGACACATTTCCGCTGTGGACGGCAGACCAGCTACGCACGGCGTTGCGGAGCGCCAGATTGAGCATATTCAGACAGATCATACGCACCGGTGTCATCAGAATTTTAATGGAGCCTGTTCCGTCGTGCGAGTTGATAAATACGATATACGGAGAAATATGCTCTCCGGAAATAATGTACTTGTCCGGCATTCTTGCCAGCACAAACACCTTGCGCCCATTCTGCAAGCCACCGGCGCGTTCGAACTTCATGCCCTCCTCGACCAGACTGTCCAGAAACGCAAAAGCGTCCGCATTTTGGACGACCTTGTACTTGGTGCTGACGATACCGAGCGGCGTACCGTCGTCCTTGATATTCGCTCGGAAGCCGTCCAGAGGGATCGGGCAGGCCTCGCTGGTCTGGATATTTTCCTGACGCACGGTAAAATCCAGCCCCGAAACAACCAGGGCTTCGCTGATGCTGCTGCAACGGCTGATGTTGGTCCCCAGGCCGCTCCATACGGGTCTCCGCTCGGAATAGTTGATGGTTTTCATTGTTTTGTCCTCCTTATGTTTTTATTTGCGTCGCGTACCGCTGCGCAAAACGTCTGCAATGGCAATAATGACAGCAGATACAATTTTTCTGAGCATAGGCAGTTACCTCCGAAGATAAAATTTGCCCCCGAAGTCGTTGGACTTCGGGGGCTTTGCTCTGTGGTCACTATTATAATATCTGTGCGAAAATTGGGAAAATTGAAATGTGAAAGACTAACTATAATACAAGGAGTATGCTTGATCAAATGAACTATACCCTTGATTTAATGGGTATAATGGGGTATAATTTTACATAGAATAGTATCTCACAGGAGGTGCGCTATGGAGTTATCCGAAATGCAGGTACGGGCGGCGGAGTTAGAGCGGCAAATCTCAAATTTGCCTGCTGGGTCTATTACGAAGAAAAACGTTAACGGCAAGGAATACTTCTACCACCGTTGGACGGAGCACAAGAAGCGGCGGGAGAAGTATATTCCTGCGGACGAACTGGAAAATTTCCGTGCGCAGATCGAGCGGCGGAAGGAACTGGAGCAGCAGCTGAAGGCGCTGAAGAAGCAGCTGCCCCAAACAAAAACTGTGGGCATCTCCGCGTTTATTACCAACATCCGCACCGGTGAGGCGCTGCGGTCCTTTGCTGCACCTGTTCGCGGCTATCGCAAGCGCGAGTGCTTCCGACAGCTGCATGATTTTGTCTACGGCGAGCCGCAGGACAAGGTATTCATTCTCTACGGTCTGCGCCGGACGGGAAAAACCACCATGATCCGCCAGATTTTCGCGGAGATGAGCGACGCAGAACTGGCGAAAGCGGCGTTCATCCAGATCACTGCAAGAGATACGCTGGCAAATGTCAACTGCGACCTCAGGGCATTGGAAGCACAAGGCTTCCGCTATGTGTTCCTCGATGAAGTGACGCTGATGGAGGATTTCATTGAGGGCGCGGCGCTGTTCTCTGACGTGTTTGCGGCCTGCGGCATGAAGATCGTGCTCTCCGGCACGGACTCGCTGGGCTTCCTCTTCACCGAGGATGAACAGCTTTATGACCGCTGCATCCTGCTGCATACCACCTTCGTCCCCTACCGCGAGTTTGAATCCGTGCTCGGCATTCACGGCATCGACGAATACATCCGCTACGGCGGCACTATGAGTCTCGGCGGCGTCCACTACAGCGAAACCTCCACATTCGCCAGCAAGGAAAGCGCCGACGAATACGTGGACACGGCCATCGCCCGTAACATCCAGCACTCCCTGTGCTGCTATCAATACGAGGGGCATTTCCGCCATCTGCGGGATTTGTACGACAAAAATGAGCTGACCAGTGCCATCAACCGCGTGGTGGAGGACATCAACCACCGTTTCACGCTGGAGGTACTGACGCAGGACTGGAAATCCCATGACCTTGGCATTTCTGCCAGTAATCTGCGCCGCGACCGCGAAAATCCCACAGACATCCTTGACTGCATTGATCTTGCGGCTGTCACCGATAGTCTGCGGAAGCTGCTGGAGATCCGCAACAAGGCGGAGCAGACTGTAAAACTGGACGATGTTCATGCAGCGGAGATCAAGGAATATCTGGATTTGCTGGACCTGACGCGGGAGATCGATGTGCTGCACCTGCCGGATGTCAGCACGAAGTCCAGCCGCACAGTGATCGCGCAGCCAGGTCTGCGCTATGCACAGACAGACGCACTGATCCGCAGTCTGCTGTTGGATGAAACGTTCAGTGCGCTGTCTCTGGTGGA
Organism: uncultured Oscillospiraceae bacterium; assembly: GCA_964396195.1. Taxonomy (GTDB): domain Bacteria; phylum Bacillota; class Clostridia; order Oscillospirales; family Oscillospiraceae; genus Enterenecus. The sequence continues at coordinate 7,188 of CAYNEH010000055.1, read as the reverse complement.
GCGCACCGCCGTGCAGGAGCGCATCCTGACCGAGATCAAAGGCCGGATGCTGGAGGACATCGTCCTGCTGGAAACCAAGCTGGCAAACCCCAAGAAGCAGGTGTTTGTCCTGCAATTCCCCGTGGGCGAGTTTGATATGGTGGTGTTTGACCCGGAAGCTGGCTCCTGCCGGGTTTTCGAGATCAAGCACAGCACGGAAGCCGTCCCGCAGCAGTACCGCCATCTGATCGATGCGGAAAAATGCGCCCAGACGGAGCACCGTTATGGTCCGATCACAGGAAAATTCGTCCTCTATCGCGGGGAAAGTCAAGTGGTTGAGGTCATTCAGTATCAGAACGTGGAAGAGTATCTGCGGAGCCTTGTATGACAAAACCGCCGCCCCGACTGAAAATCAGGGCGGCGGTTTTTGCGATGCAGCTTGTCATATGACAAGCTGCGACGTAAAAAAGGACAAAATAAAAGGCCGCTACTCCTCCTCACAGGGAGCAGATCGACGGCCTTTTTTATTTCTCCGGCGCTTATGCTGCTTTTGCTTCGTGTATGTGTTGTTCCTTGGTGGTATTGGTAATAATTCCTCATAACATTTTGGATATGATTCAAATCGATACTAGCGGAAAGCTTCACCTGAGTTTCCTTTGGTTTGGCCAGCATCCTTGTTCAAAATGTATCTTTCACATACTGCATCAATCGCGCTTTGATAAGCTCGGCATTTTGCCGGGCTGTTTTTGTCGGGGCTCTATGAGTCAAAAAATAACAGGTCCGGCGCGGAGCGGGCTCAGAAAGTTCAAGTATCCGAAGGCCCTTTTCCTTGATCAGTTCGTTTGCAATAGTGCGGGGAAGGAGCACCCAGAAACGCTCAAGCTCCAGAAAATTCAAGATGACCGAAATGGTGGCGCCCCGGACAAGAGGCGCGTATTCAAGGCCGAAGCATTTATCATGCCACGCATTGAATTCCGGGCCCCAGCCGGAAAAACGGTTTTCGGCAGAACCGATGAACAATTCGAATCTGGGGTCCAGCTCGGAAGCGGAAACGCTGCCCTCAGGCCGGGGATCATTCTTGGGAACGACGACCACGGCGTCATCGGAAAACAGCGGCGTTGCAACGACGTCGGGGTGGTTGATGTCATAAAGGGCTAGTCCCAGATCAACTTCCCGTTTGCCCACAAGATCGTACAGCGTATCGGAGGGGTATATCTTGATATCCAGACAATGAGACTGTGAGTCGGCAATAAACTGTTGATACGCAGGCGCAAAAACATACTTGAAAAAGCTGTCCGCCGTGGCAATACGGATCAATTGCCGGGAACCCTTTGTCCGCAGGAGCGTGCATTCGTTGTGAAGTGCCGCCATGTTCCGAGCAATGGGGTAAAGCGTTTCGCCTGCCGGGGTCGGTTCTGCGATTTTGATGCCCTTATGCCGGTCAAACAGGATAACGCCCAATGATTCCTCCAGAGCCTGGAGCCGGGAGGTAACGGTAGCCGACGACATGTAGAGCGCTCCAGCCGCTTTGGATATGTTCCGCTTCTCCCATATTGTAAGAAATATTGTGACATCAAGTTCATCCATTATGCCCGTCTCCCGTCTCTTTGTTATTCACAAGGGCAGTATAACATATGTCGCATGCCGTTTCTATATATAATGCAATATTTTTCGTGATTTAACCGCAGAAATCTGTTCTTTTCCTACAGTTTGCAATCTGCTAAGATAATGCCGCAGGCGGTTTGAAGAGCTGCCATTTCACAGAAAGGAGGCTCGACGTCTATGAAAGCATTGATTATTGTTTTCTTAGTTGCGCTTGTAGCGGGGTTCGGTCAGGCTCTTTCCGGTTTTGGATACGCCATTATCATCATGGCGCTCCTGCCGCTGGCTCTTCCGGCGCAGCTTTGTCCCGTTATTGCGATTTTGGGCGGTTTTTTCATCAATATCCCAATGCTCATCCGATACCGCAGCCATTTGCAGCTAAAGCTTATTCTGATCCCGGCAATATTTTCTACGATGGGAGTCCTGATCGGACTCTTGACTGACTTCGGTATAGAGACGGCGGTATATATGCGAATCCTGGGCGCACTTTTGATCGCCCTGTCACTCTGGTTTATGATCTTCTCCGGGAAGATTACGATCCCCGCCAACAATATTTCCGGCGCGATCGTGGGAAGCATATCCGGGTTGTGCGGCGCGCTGTTCGCCATCAACGGACCGCCGCTGGTGCTTTATTATAACGAGGCCGCAAAGGACAAAGAAACCTATATGGCAGTTTTGCAGTGCGTTCAAGCGATCCAGGCGGTGTCTATTTTTGCCGCGCGCACAGTGTTTTCTCTCTGGCCCGCGGGAATCGTGGGGTATCTTCCGGCACTGATCCTGGGGACTGCGATCGGCGGCGTGTGCGGAAAGCGGATCTTTGACAAAATGAGTCCGGCTTTGTTCAACCGCATCATTTATATTGTCATGTGTGTATCCGGGCTGTATTTCATTGTCTCCGCATAAGGCCCGGTGAGGCTTGAAAGGGGGAGGATCTTCAAAGCGCAGACTGATTCCTCGCAGGTAAGGGTATCCACATGCAGCATTTGAAGTAAGAAACAAAAGGAGAGGTATTTATGGGAGAAACGGCGGGATCAGCAAAAGCAAAGTTGTTTTCCCGGAAACCAAGCTATTATGTTCATTGCATTATTACATTTTTCCTGATGTTCGTTCTGAAGCTGTTCATTCACGTACCGGAAACATCTGTGATCACTCAGGCGGGAGCGGAGCTTCTGTGCGTGCTGGCCGGTCTCGTCTGGGGATTGATCTTCTGCGGTCAGGTCTTTACCGGAATACTGACTCTGATCGCCATCGGAATGACCGGAGACAATTCTGCCCCCGCTGCATTGGCGGCAGCCACCTCCAACAATTCTCTGATCATGGTCGTTGCCTTCGGCGGTTTTGTTGGAATATTCAGCACTTCCGGTGTCAGTAGCTGGATCGCCCGTAAGCTGGTCAGCGCGAAGGTCGGCCGGGGTCACCCCTGGATCCTCAGCCTTTTGTTCCTGCTTGCGATGTATCTGCTGGGGCTGTTTACGGTGGGGCTGGTGACCATGTTCGCCATCTGGGAACTGCTTTATCAGGTGGCAGACACACTTGATGTTGAGCAGGATGCGCCCTGGGTCAGGTTCATGATCATGGGAGTGGGCCTGTGCACGCTACTGTCCGGCGGTGTGTTTGCATTCCAGGGCCTGAACGCCGCGTACATCTCCATGTATCAGGGAATCACCGGGGCCACGATGAACACCCTCAAGTATACGCTGCTCAACCTTCCCGTTACCGTATGCGCAATGCTGCTGTATCTTCTGGCGGGAAGATTCCTGTTCCGGATCGATGTGCAGAAGATCGCAAAGGCCGAGGTAAATTTCGAATTCGAACCGCTGACCTTTTATCAGAAGTCTGTCCTCGCGGCGCTGGGCATCATGCTGCTGGCGCTGTTCTGGACTTCCATCATGCCGGCCGGCTGGGCGATCAGCCGCTTCCTGAACGGACTTACTCCTGCCGGCATTATCTTTATTGTGGACGCAGTTCTCGTGGGCTTGAGTTTCACCGATGCCGAACCCTTTAATGTCCTGATGTTCAAGGGATTTTCCTGGGAGATCTACTTTGGCCTCGGTGCCACGCTGACGATGGCGTCCTATATCACCGCGGAGGGGACCGGCATTGCGCCGTTCCTGAATCAGGTCATCTCTCCGCTGTTCAGCAGTTTCGGCGGATTTGCACTGGTCGCGCTCGTTCTGCTGATCCCTGCGCTGCTTACCAATGTGGCGGCAAACCTTGTCGTCTGCTCTATTTTCATTACGATCGTCAGCACGATGGGCAACAGTCTCGGCCTGAACGTAGCCATGATCGTGTGCCTGCTTATCAACGTGAGCAATGTGGCGCTGATCACTCCGGCTGGATGCCCTGTGGCGGCAATTGTATTCGGCAACAGCCATATGTCGGCAAAGGATGCCATGAAATACGGAGCAGTCGGCTGCCTTGCCACATTCCTTTGCAGCCTGCTGATCGGTTACCCTCTGGGTAGTCTGCTCTTTTAACATCTGAATCATCAACAAGACAGGGAGGTACTTATGGACTATACTCAGTATATGGGGCAGAATGGACTGCCCAAATGGCCCTATCCGGTAGAGTACGGAGAAGAAACAGAAGACAGCTCCGATATACTCATTATCGGCGGCGGCCTGTCCGGATGCTTTGCCGCTATCCATGCCGCCATGCGCGGGGCGCATGTCACCGTAGTGGAGAAGGGGGCGACGATCAGGAGCGGAAGTGCGGGCACGGGAATTGACCACTGGATGTTCTGCGCGACCAATCCGGGCAGCACGCTCTCTCCGGATGAAATGCTCAAGACCTTTATCGAAGGCGATCCCTTTGCGTCCAAGCACATGAATTACGTAGTGATGAACGAGGCCTACGAAGCGCTGCTCGATTTTGAAAGCATGGGCATGAAGGTGCGGGATACAGACGATCTTTTCAAAGGTGCGCCGTTCCGCGATGAAGAAACGAAGCTGCTGTATGCTTACGACTATGATTCCAAATACTGTATCCGCATTTTTGGCGTTGACCTGAAAAAATACCTCTACAGGAAAATGAAAGCGTTAGGGGTCAAGATCTATGACCGCGTCATGGCTACCATGCTTCTGACCGAGGATGGAAAGCAAGGGGGCAGAGTTATCGGCGCGGTCGGCGTAAATGTACGAACGGGCCGCTTCTGCATCTTCAAGGCGAAAGCTACCGTGCTTGCAACGGCGAAGCCTTTGCGCCTGTGGGAGTTGGGCATGGAGAACTGCGGAACCCATTCATCCCACGACGATCCCAACGGAAACGGTGACGGCGACGTGATGGCGTGGCGTGCCGGCGCAAAGCTGACAACGATGGAACGGACCGAGCCGTCCTCCGGCATGCACCGCTACCCTTGCTATGGCACCGGAAACGCGCATAATACATGGTATCCCGCAACGATCGTGGACGCGGAGGGAAAAGAACTCCCCTGGGTGGACCGGGATGGAAAAGTGCTGGATGACCCGGACCAGCGCAGCCGGTGCGCGCCGGGACAAAAGTGTATCGTTCCCCGGGTTCAGGCAGGCGCGACCCCCTATGAGATCATGGGTTATACGTTCCCGCCGGATATGGCGGACCGCATTCGCGGCGGCGAGTTCAAATATCCGTTTTATGCCGACCTGACGGATATGCCGGAGTATGAACGCAGAGTGATCTTCAATATGATGCTCTGCAATGAAGGAAAGACCCGGGTCCCTGTCCTGCGCTATCTCGGCGGTTCCGGATTTGATCCCTCGCGGGATATGTTACAGGCCAATATTCTTCCGCCGGAGATCGTAGCGGCAAAGAGCGCATGGTGGAAAATCGCCAACGGTTCGGCAAACATTCGGGATGTTGCCTTTACCAATTACGGAGGTCTGGTCGTTGATTGGGATACCAAGACCAGCCTGGAGGGCCTGTATGCCATCGGCAACCAGATATTCGGCGTGGAAGGCGCCTCGACGGCAGCTGCGCTTGGCCGGTACTGCGGGCGGATTATTGCAAAGCATAAGGATGACAAGCAGGTAGAGCCTTGCCGTGCGCAGATCGACGAAGAAAAGAAGCGCGTATACCGTTTCCTTGAGAACGAAGATGGATACGGCTGGAAAGAAGTCCAGATCGGTATGTGCCGGATCATGCAGGACTATGCAGGCGCCATCAAGACGAAGGAGATCATGGAAACCGGACTCTGGTGGCTGAACACGATCAGGGAGACCGAACTGGACAAGATCGTGATCCACAACCCGCATGAACTGGAGCGGGCGCTGGAGAGCGAAGTGCGCCTGACGGCAGGAGAGATCATTCTGCACAGCTCGCTGGCGCGAAAGAGCAGCAGCAAGCCGCTTTCGTTCAAACGGCTCGACTATCCGGAAGAGATCTCGCCTAAAGATGATAATTTTATCGTCCTTCATCAGGAGAATGGAAAAATCGTGCGCGAAACCTTGCCGTTGGATTTCTGGCTGAAGGACGGCAATAAAGAAACCTATCTGGAAAACTACAGTCTCAGGAGCGAAGGAAAGGAGGTGCGTCCATGAAAATCGAAAAAGACGTGATGGTCCCCAATCCGATGACGCCATGCATCCCGATCACATTCGACGAGACGCGCTGTGTCGGGTGCAACACCTGTGTAAATGTGTGCCGTCTGGACGTACTCATGCCGAATCCGGAAAAAGGGAAGCCGCCTATTGTTGTATATCCCGATGAATGTTGGTTCTGCGGCTGCTGTGTGGCAGACTGCCCGGTAGAGGGAGCTTCCAGCTTTCATCAACCTCTGAATATGAAGGTCGGCTGGAAACGTAAGGAGAGCGGCAGACTTTACCGCGTTGAAATGACAGGAGCGGAGCCTCCCTTCCACATTGATGAGTATGATGGCTGAAAACTGAGATATCCCCGCTTTTCAAACGATCATTGAATGACCCTACCCAATTCGAACAAGTCGATGAGACTTGTGGACTGAGTAGGGTCATTTTGTGCCTCAAAAGCCTTGACTTCACAGTGTCTTTGGGGATTGCACACCATGGAAAATATGAGACGCAGCACCAATGCGAAAAGGTCGCTATAAGTGTGGATACGATTATTCGACATGAAGTTTCCTCAATATGCCAATGGTTGAGACCGCCAAATATGTACTATTTCATGCCCTGCGCAGAATGACCTGCATAACACGCATCGCTCATTTCATCAATCATATTTTCGATTCGCATGAGCGATGCCCTGAAAACTGCATCATTTAGAGTGCGAAAGCCTCTGTTTTTTCCTCTCAGACTGCCGCAAACAGGTGGGCGTGGATGTTTTCCTATGGAACATGTGAATGTCAATGAATATTTGAGCCATGTGCTAACGAATATTTGAGCCAATAATGCTACTGAATACTTGAGCCACATGGCTGGTTTGTGCTAATGAATATCTGAGCCACCCTGCGTGGCCAACAATCTGTAAGACGGGCCGTTCATGTCAAGGACATGAGAACGGTATGTGAGCCGGTCAACCAAAGCGGCAACCATGGTTGTGTTCTCAAACAACTCTGTCCATTTGGAAAACGGAAGATTCGTCGTAACAATTGTGCTGCTGCGCGCCAATCCATTCATCCCAGGGAATGATCTCCTCCATGATTTCCAGAAACTCTTC
>CAYNEH010000054.1:8877-9946 GCA_964396195.1 uncultured Oscillospiraceae bacterium | reverse complement strand
GTGCAACAGTGTGCAACAATCTGGGGCCTTATAGGGCATTTTTCAGCCTATTTCAGCCTATCGACAGGGCTGGAATAGGCTCAGCCGGAAACGGCTGAAAGCGTTGGGGGAGTAGGGATGCGGGGATTTAGAGAAGAGCGGGAAGGCGGAATGGGATGACTCCGTGAAGGAGTGAACAAAATAACCCCGAGGCAATTTTATCATGCATCGGGGGGATTTTGTCTATGATCCGGTTCTTCGGGCTCTGTTCATGTTCAGTTCCCAGGGGGTGCGCCTTGTTCTGCGCTTTTCTGAAACGAAGCCCGTGCGTTCAGGCTTGCTTCGCACTCGCGCAGTCCTTACAAAGCCCGAAGATCTGAAGCTCATGGGACTGCTCCACAAAACCGTATTCCTCGCCCAGCGGGGTGATGGTCTCCTCTGACACGCAGTCGGGCAGGTCGATGACCGCGCCGCAGCGGTTGCAGATAAAGTGGGAGTGGGGGGCGGTGCAGGCGTCGAACCGCTCCTGACCGTGAATCACACCCACCGATTTGATCAGCCCTTCCTCGCTGAGCTGGTTCAGATTGCGGTAGACGGTGCCCAGACTGACGTCGGGAAACTGCTCCCGCATCCGCTGATGGACCCAATCGGCGGAGGGGTGGCAGGTGGTGCCGCGCATCAGCTCCAGCATGGCGTCGCGCTTTTTGCTGCGCCGGACAATGGGCATTGGATTCACCTCGCTTGAATTCTGACAATCAATAATTGAATTTACTATCGTTAATATAGTGGGAATCACGGTGCTTGTCAACAGCAAACAGGAATTTTGCAAAAAGAAGATCCGGAACGGGCCGTCAGACCTGTTCCGGATCCTGCACGAGGGGCACGTACAAAGACTTGAACAGGACAAGTATACTGTTTTATTCTGAAACGAGCCTGAAATTTCAGAAAAATACTTTCCTTTTTCCCCGAATGATGTAAAATAATCGAAAAAGCCCATTGAGGAGGCCCGCCCATGCTCAGGCAGCTGCGCCGGAAGTTCATATGGATCAACATGGCGTTGGTGGCGCTGGTGCTGCTGGCGCTGAGCCAG
>CAYNEH010000054.1:5481-8867 GCA_964396195.1 uncultured Oscillospiraceae bacterium | reverse complement strand
GCGGTGCAGGTGTTCGCCGTCTGGCGGCAGGCGGGGGCAGAGACCGACGCTGCCCTCCGGCGGGCGGTGCTGTGGGAAACGGGAGCGGACCGCTGGCAGATTGGCGGCCCGGGGGATCAGTCCATGGTGCCTACCTTCTGCGTTGTTCTCGACATGAGCGGCGACATCCGTATGACTATGGACAACTACGTGGAGATCTCCACCGACACGCTCACCGCCGCAGTGTCCGCCGCCCTGAACGGTGAGGAGGATACAGGCCGCATCCCGTCGCTGGGTCTGCGCTATCTGCGGATGTTCACCGGGGTGAACATCCGGCTGGCCTTCGCGGACACCAGCTGGCAGCACGGGCAGGTCCGCCATCAGGCGGTGTCGTCCCTGCTCATCATGATGGCGGCGCTGGCGATATTTTTCTTCATCAGCCTGTTTTTGTCCCGCTGGGCCCTGCGTCCGGTGGAACGCAGCTGGAAGCAGCAGCAGCAGTTCGTGGCCGACGCGTCCCACGAACTGAAAACGCCGCTGACCGTCCTGCTGGCCGACGCGGACATCCTGCTCGCCCACCCGGACGACACCATCGCCAGCCAGCGCAAATGGGTGGAATATATGCAGGACGAGGCGGGCCGGATGCGGGAGCTGGTGGAGGACATGCTCTTCCTCGCCCGGAGCGACAGCGCCTCCGACCGGGAGCAGGTTCGGCAAAGCGTGTCCCTGTCTGACCTGTGCCTCAACTGCCTGCTGTCCTTTGAGCCGGTGGCCTTCGAGCGGGGGGCGCAGCTCAACGACGCGGTAGAGCCGGACGTGACCGTTCCGGGCGACGAAAGCCAGCTCCGGCGGCTCGTCGCCATCCTGCTGGACAACGCCTGCAAATACTGTGGGGAACAGGGCACCGTAACCCTCACCCTCCGTCCGGAGGGCGGCCGGGCGGTGCTGTCTGTCCGGAACACCGGCGACCCCATCCCGCCGGAGGCTCTGCCCCACCTGTTCGAGCGCTTTTATCGGGCGGACTCCGCCCGGGCCAGAGATACCGGCGGCTACGGCCTTGGCCTTGCCATCGCCGCCGCCATCGCCGAGAGCCACAAGGGAAAGATCTCCGCCGCCAGCACCGCGGCAGAGGGAACGACCTTTACCGTCACCCTGCCGACAGAGCACAACTGACAGAGGAGAGAACATAGTTATGGACAAACAACTCGTTGCCTTTCTGGACCGCTTCGGCGTGCCTAAGACATACTCCGCCGGTTCCATGATTTTCCGGCAGGGGGACACCGAGGACTGCATGTATTTCATCCGGGATGGCGTGGCCCTTGTGGCCACGGTGAACCCGGACGGCCGGGAGCGGAACGTGCTGATCTCGTGGCCGGAGCAGTTCTCCGGCCTTGCCACTTTTTTTGAGGGCGGGCCTCACCGCACCTCCGCCGTGGCGCTGGTGGACTGTCAGGTGGTGGTGATCCACCGGGAGGCATTTACCCGCTGCTGCGCGGAATTCCCGGAGATCTGGGGTCTCATCGCCCACGAGCTGTCCCACGAGGTGGGCCTGCTGCTGGAGCAGACGGTGGACAGCACCCTGATGTCTGCCGAGGAGCGGGTGGCGCGGTTTTTTGTCCGCCGGTATGCCGACGGACACTGCACCGTCACGGAGGAGGGCGTGGAGATGGACTTCACCCAGGCGTTCATTGCGCAGGTGCTGGGCCTGTCCCGCTGGGCGGTGAATCAGGCGGTGAGCGCCATGAAGGAAAAGGGCTGGCTCACCACCCGGTACAAGAAGGTCCTGATCCGGGACATGGATGCCATGCTGAAATTTTCTGCACAATAAGGGGCGAATTGTTAGCCGCCTAACAGAAATTTTGAAAAATTGACGCTCTCCGGGAAATCCGGGAGGACGGAAGCAGATATTCTTGTACACATCTCCGTCAGGAAAGTGTTAGGCAACTAACATTCCCTCTCTTTTTGTCCTGCTATACTGTAAGCACCTTGAAATAACAGGAAAAAAACTCAGTATGGAGGATAAAAATATGACGAATCAGAGCAATCTTGCGGAGAAAATGACCTTCAGCCGCTGCTGGCAGCTGGCTGAGAACCTGAACGGGCGGATTTCCCGTTCAATCCATATGGTGGATGACGACGGCGAGCTGGCCGATGAACTGGCTGCCCGCGGCGTGGATGTGAAGCTGGTTGCCGATTACGATGACATCTGCGCCGGTGCGGACTCGCTGGCCGAGCTGGATCGGGCCAAGGTCAAGGCCCTGCTGGAGCAGTGCTCCACCCAGCTGGTACTGGTTGTGGCAGAGCCGGAGACCAGCGAGGAGACTGCCGGGGACGGCGTCACCGTCTGCAACCAGCGCCGCCGCAGCATCCTGTCCACGCTGGACAGCCTGAATGTCAGCTATTCCTACAAAACTATCCTCAGCGGTGAGCTGGGCTGCTTCGTGGTGGACGGACTGAACAGAGGCTAAGCATTGGAACGCATTATCGACTTTCACACACATCTGTTCCCGGAGAAGGTAGCCCACCGTGCGGTGGACGGCATGTACAGCTACTGCAAGATTCCCTACCGCTCCACGGGGGATCTGCCCGCGCTGGCGGAGCACATGAAGCGGGAGCATGTGGCTCTGTGCGTTAACCACCCCGTCTGCACCAACCCGGAAAAGGTGCGCTCCTGCAACGACTTTGCCGCCCGGATCGCGGCGATCCCCGGCTTTGCCTCCTTCGGCTGCCTGCACCCGGAGCTGAAGGACTGGCGGGCGGAGCTGCGCACCTTCAAAAGCCGGGGGCTTATCGGCCTGAAGATTCACAACGAGTATCAGGAGTTCTTCTTTGACTCGAAGCTGTGCCAGAGCATGATCGAAGCCGCCTTTGAAGAGGGGCTGATGGTGCTGGTTCACGCCGGGGCAGATCCCGTCTCCCCGGATATCCACCGCTGCACCCCGGAGATGATCGCCCGGGCCATGCCCCTGCTCCGGCAGGGGACATTCATCGCCGCTCATCTGGGCGGCCACCAGATGCTGGATGACGCCATGAAGTACGTGGTGGGTTCGCCGGTGTATATCGACACCAGCATGGCCGCCATGTACTATTCCGACGTCCGGGTCCGGCAGGCGGTGGAGGCCCACGACCCTGACCGTGTGCTCTTCGGCTCCGACTCCCCGTGGGACGACGCGGCCACGGCGGCCTCCGTCCTGCGCCACGTGGGGCTGGACGACGACTTGCTGGATCGGGTGCTGTACCGAAACGGCGCGCGCCTGCTGGCGCAGTTCGGGATTGCACCTGACGACGCAAACAAATAATGAAAAATGCCCCGTTCGCATCAGCGAACGGGGCATTTTTTGTTCTTGTTTCGGTTAAAGTTCCGGCAATTTTACCGGGCCCTTCCGGCGCATCCGGGCGGAGATGGC
>CAYNEH010000054.1:0-5381 GCA_964396195.1 uncultured Oscillospiraceae bacterium | reverse complement strand
GTTAAAGTTCCGGCAATTTTACCGGGCCCTTCCGGCGCATCCGGGCGGAGATGGCGTATTGCTCCGGCGCGCGGTACACCAGCACGTAGGCCACGGAGCACACCAGCACGGCGGCCACCAGATCCAGAATGGAGTGCTGCTTGAGGAAAATGGTGGAGATGCTGATGAGGATGGTGGACACCAGAAATCCGAAGTGCCACAGCGGCGTACAGAACCGCTTGATGTCCCGGGAGGCGAAGTACACCGCCAGCGAGCCGATGACATGGAGGGACGGGCAGACGTTGGTGTTGGTATCGAAGGCGTAGAACGACGTCATGAACCGAGTGAGAATGTTGTCCCGCTCAAAGCTCGTGGGCCGCATGTACTGGCAGTTGGGGTAGAGAAAATAGATGAGCAGAGCGGTGGAATAGGTAAAGATGATGAACTTCATCATCCGCTTGAAGGCGGGGATGTCATACAGCAGGGTGTAGGCGTGCATTCCCAACAGAAAAACGAACCAGAACAGATAGGGAAACACGAACCACTCGCAGAAGGGCACGTAATTGTCCAACGCGCAGTGCATGGGGTGGTAGTAGGTCACATGGATAAATCGTTCGGCGTAAAAAAACAGCGCACCGAACACGGGCCAATATAACAGCAACTTCAAATGCCGGAATTCATCAGTGTTCAGCCGGCTGAGACGGAACTTCCGGTAATCGACCACAGGGCGTTTCATCAGCATCTATCCTCCATCCGGCCCGAATAGAACGGAGCCGCATACCGCAAATACTATAACTTCTTCAATCTCATTTGCGAAAGATATTATAATGATACGCCGGGTAAAAAGAAAGAGAAAAACTCTTAAATTTTTTGCAAATTTTTTCGGCTTCTGATGGATAAATGTCCAAAACCCCGCCGGTTTTTCAAAAAAGCGGCGGGGTTTGTGCTTATGAGTGAAATTCAAGCCGCCAGATCCTCCGGCTCCGAGCGGGAAGCGGACTGCTCCGCGCCGCCCCGGGGGCAGAACCGGAAGTGGATGACGGCGGTGAGAATACCGGTGGCCAGCAGCACCAGATAACAGCTCACCGTCCGGCTGAGAATCATGGCCGGCGCCACCAGCGACGCGCCGAACACGAAGGTGAAGACCCGGAGGAACACGTTTTCCGCCGCCCCCGCTGCGCCGGGCAGAGGGAGGTAGCCCACGGCGATGGTGCACAGCACCTGAAGGGCAAATGCCGTCCGGAAGGACACGCCGGACAGGTGGAAGGACAGGTAGACCATATACGGCACCGCGTAGGAGCAGGCCAGCTGTCCGCAGCCCAGCAGCAGCACCCGGGGCAGCAGCCCGGGGGAGGCGCGGATGAGCCGCGCCCCCTGTCCGTAGCGCTCCAGCTGCTCCGCCAGCTTTTCCTCCAGCGCTGCCCGGTCGAGGCCGGGCCGCACCCGGGCAGCCGCGCCAATGGCCCACAGGCACACCCGCCGCACCGGGCCGGGGAGGAAGAGGAACAGCGCCATGGCCACGTTCAGCGCCGCGAAAATAGCGAAGCCCAGCCCAAGAAGGAAGCTGACCTTGCCCCCCAGAATGTCGGTGATGCCCGGGCAGGTCAGGAGGGCCAGCGCCCCGAAGAGCACCGTGGCCGTGTGGTAGGCGATGGTGACCAGCAGCATGTCGATGGTGCCGTGGACCACGGGGACGCCGTTACGGTTCATGTAGTACACCTGAGCGGGTTGCCCGCCGGTGGCGGAGGGGGTGATGTTGCTGAAAAAGAACCCGGTGCAGGAGTAGAAATAACACCGGCGATAAGGTTGGGGCGAGCCTACCGCCCGGAGAATCAGCTGGGTGGACCGTGCCTCGCAGCCGATGAATACCGCCATCAGCCCCAGCCCGAGGAGAAGAAACCGCCAGTCGGCAGAGCCCAGAGCGTGGGCCAGCTGGTCCGGGCTCTGGTTTTGAAAGACAGTGTGGGTCGTCCAGCCCAGCAGCAGAGCCATGACGGCAAGCCAGATGAGATTTTTCTTGTTCTTCACGGAAATGACCTCCCGCGGCCCTCGGGGCCGGTCGGATATGTGACAGTATGCCCGGAATGGCCTCAGGCGTACATGGGCTGAGCCGCGGAATCCGCCAGCCGCTCCACCACAAGGCTCACCGCCTGACGGCGCAGGGACGTGCCCATCCGGTCCATGGCGGCGCTCATCCGCCCCAGCAGGGCATCGTCGTAAATGCAGTCCCGGATGGCGGCCAGACAGTCGCTCTCGTCCTTGGGCACCACCCGGGCCATGCCGTAGGCGGTAAGAAACCGGGCGTTTTCCTGTTCCTGAGCCAGAAACGGCTCCCACGCCAGCATGGGCAGCCGGGCGGCGATGGCCTCGAAGGTGGTAATTCCGCCGGGCTTGGACAGCATCAGATTGGCCCGGGCCATGTAGTCAGCCACCCGGTCGGTGAAGCCGACTGCCTCAATGTTGGGGTACTTCCCGGCCAGACGGTGGAAAAGCTTTTCGTTTTTCCCCGTCAGGATGGTAGTATGTACCCCGGGCAGGGCATCGAGAGCCTTGTAGAAAGAGTCCTTCCGGGGCATAAGCCCCAGTCCGCCGCCCATGATGAGCAGCTCCCGCCGTCCGCCCTCGGGCCGGGGTGAGCCGGCGAACCGAGCCCGGACGGGGATGCCGGTGACGGCCACCCGGCGGGGATTCACGCCCTTGGCACACAGTGCGTCCCGGACGGAGACGGAGGGGACAAGGTAGCAGTCCGTCCCCGGGTGGAGCCACTCAGAGTGGGCGGTGACATCGGTGATGCAGGTGATGAGGGGCAGGGCGGAGCCGCGCTCCGCCTTGTACCGGGCCACCACGCCGGAGCACACCGGGTGGGTAGACAGCACGGCGTCCGGACGGACGCCATTGAGCAGCATGGCAAGCCGCCGGGTGAACTGCCCGGCCAGCGGCACCGCACCCGCGTTGTTCCGGGTCATGCGGTGAAACAGGTTGTAGATGCCGCCGCCGTAGGTGACCAACAGGTTGAAGCCCCGGTACAGCGCCGGGGCAGCGTCAGGCATGGCGTAATCAAAAAAGTCGATGACCTGAACATGATGCCCGTCCCGCTCCAGCTGCTCCTGAAGGGACAGTGCAGCGGACCAGTGGCCCATGCCGAATTTACCGGTGAGAATCAGAATATTCATGTCCGCGCCTCCTTTGGTTCCGTCAGAATTTGCGGGGGCCGCACATGCCCGCACCCCCGGCTGTCAGGGACAGTATACCTGCCTCACCTTTAGAATCAGGTGGGAAAAGCTTTAAGATGCAATTAAGAAAGGCTTAAAAAGCGGCACCGGCACAAAAAAATCCGAAATGCTGCGAAAAACCGCCCAAGCCGCCGAAAGCAGTTGCAAACAGCCGGAAATACCGGTATAATGGCGGCTGACGCGCCCCGACCGGGGCGGAGACAAAGGAGAGATGAAAACCATGGGACGGCGCATGATTTTTTTCGATATTGACGGCACGCTGGTGGATGGGGTCACCCGCGTCATCCCGGGCAGCACCACGGCGGCCATCCGCCGGGCCCGGGAGCTGGGCCACCTGGTGTACATCAACAGCGGACGGCCCATCTGCGGCGTGGACCCCCGTGTGAAGGCCATCGGCTTCGACGGTTTTGCATGCAGCTGCGGCATTTACGTGGAGGACGGCGGCGAGGTCATCTTTCACCGGAAGCTCAGCCGGGAGGCGCAGGACCGTGTGGTGGCGCTGGTGCGGAAGTACGACTATCAGGTGATGTTCGAGGGGGCGGAGCACGTCTACTTTGACCTCACCCGGCCTTTGTCTCCCTTCATTGCTGAGGAGAAAAAATATTATTCCGCCATGGGGCTGGACACTGACGGCGACCCCGGCAATCCGACCTCGTCTTTCGACAAGTTCGTGGTGTGGACGAACACTCCGGAGGATCGGGCGGAATTTTTCAAGGAGGTCGCCCCGGAGTTCAGCATCATCGAGCGGGAGGGCACGCTGGTGGAACTGGTGAGCCGGGGCTGCTCAAAGGGGACGGCTATGGACCTGCTCATGGCCCGCCACGGCGTGGATCGGGCGGACTGCATCGCCATCGGGGACAGCACCAACGACCTGACCATGCTGGAGACGGCGGGGATGAGCGTTGCCATGGGCAGCGGTGACCCCCGTATTTTCGATAAAGTGGACTATGTCACAGCATCCCTCGCTGACGGCGGTATCGCTCAGGCACTGGAGCATCTGGGCGTGATCTGAGAGAAAAGATCGGTTTCCCGGAATTTCCGCAGCGGTCGGCATAACGAAGCGGAAAAGCTTCAGAATAACAGAAACGTGGGGGCTTCCGTCCATTTAGACGGAAGCCCCTGTTTTAGCGCCCGCGATTTTTACGGGAATCGGCCGGGAGAATTTTATCCCCGCCTTGTTTTGTTCATAATTGAATGGTACAATAACAAAGATATACTGGGCGGTTGTACGCCGCAAACCTATTGTATTTGGAGTGAAGCACTTTGGAGAGAAAGACCCCGGTCATCCCCGCTGAGGACGTTCAGCGCCAGAGAGAATACTGCGCCGAGATCCGCGCGCTCAACAGCCAGCTGTCCGGCACGCCGCTGGCCTATGTGGACACCTACGGCTGTCAGCAGAATGAGGCGGACTCGGAGCTCATCCGGGGCATGCTGACGGACATGGGCTACGAAATGACTGACACCGATCAGGATGCGGACGTCATCGTCATCAACACCTGCGCCATCCGGGAGCATGCGGAGCAGCGGGTGTTCGGCAACGTTGGCGCGCTGGTTCACGGCAAGCGCCGCAAGCCCAGCCAGATTATCTGCCTGTGCGGCTGCATGGCGCAGGAGCCGCACGTGGCGGAAAAGCTCCGCAAGTCCTACCAGCACGTGGATCTGGTCTTCGGCCCTCATGCTCTGTGGCGGTTCCCGGAGTTCCTGCGGCGGGTGTATCTCCGCCGGGGTCGGGTATTCGAGGTCGAAAATTCCGACGGCGCCATCGTGGAGGGCCTGCCTGTCCGGCGCTCCGGCACCATCAAGGCATGGGTGTCCATCATGTACGGCTGCAATAACTTCTGTACCTACTGCATCGTTCCCCACGTTCGGGGTCGGGAGCGCAGCCGGGAGCCGGGCATTATCCTCGATGAGATCCGTCAGCTGGCAGAGCAGGGCTATAAGGACATCACCCTGCTGGGCCAGAACGTCAACTCCTACGGCAAGGATCTGGACTGCGGCGTGGACTTTCCGGAGCTGCTCCGCCGTGCCAACGACATCCCCGGGGACTTCCTCCTGCGCTTCATGACCAGCCACCCCAAAGACGCCACCGAAAAGCTCTTTGACGTCATGCGGGACTGCAAAAAGGTGGCTCCGGTGATTCATCTGCCCTTCCAGTCCGGCAGCAGCCGG
>CAYNEH010000053.1:0-9958 GCA_964396195.1 uncultured Oscillospiraceae bacterium | reverse complement strand
AGAAAGTAACCCCAGCGGAGCGTCCGCAGGACGCACCAAATCTATCGCCGATTTTCCGGCGAATTCGAAAAGTCGAATCCGCGTTTTCCCCCTAAG
The DNA here is from genome assembly GCA_964396195.1 of uncultured Oscillospiraceae bacterium. Classification (GTDB taxonomy): domain Bacteria; phylum Bacillota; class Clostridia; order Oscillospirales; family Oscillospiraceae; genus Enterenecus. The sequence continues at coordinate 9,862 of CAYNEH010000053.1, read as the reverse complement.
TGATTCTTTGCCTACTTTCTGTTCATACAGAAAGTAGGTCGCCAACAGGCGAAACCTGTTTCTTCCCTTCTTTCTTAAAGGAGAAAAGAAGTAGCAGGGCTCCGCCCTGCGGATCTCAAAGGGCTTCGCCCTTTGACCCTCGGCGGCTCTCAGCCGCCGAGAGTCATCCCCTGCCCGTCGGACAGGCCGTCCTTTTTCAGCATGTTCTCCAGCACCTCCACGTCGGAGGCAATATCCAGCGCATCGTCCTGAAACAGCTTATCAAGCTGCTTCTCAAAGCCCGCCACCACCTGATCCATCATGCCCTCGATCCGGGCCTTAGCGGCGGAGATGTTCTCCCCCTCGATACCCTGAGCGTCCAGTTGGGCGTAGGCCCGCAGGATCTTCAGCGTGGTGGGCAGATAGTAGTTCAGGAAGGACCGCAGCTGCCTCTCCCGGTTGGGGTGGCTCTTCTGATAGTCCAGAATCTTTCTCGTGATTTCCTCGATGCGGCAGATCTTGGCGCTCATCTCCTCGCCGGGGATTTCGTCATTCACCTGCCGGATCTCCCGGAGAATGGCGTCTTCCTCTTCCTCCGCCGCCTTTTCCGCCGCGGGCTCGGCTTTCTTCGGTTCCGGCGGACGGTAGCCCATCTCCGTCAGGAACAGCTTGCCCTCCGCCATATCCAGATAGCCGGTTGGCAGGATGCCCTTGGACAGCATCCGCCGAAGATCCTTGCACAGCTTGCCCACCGGCACGTCAAAGGTGGCGGCCATGTGGGCCAGCGACACCTCGCGGTTGGCCCCGATGTAGGCCAGGTAGTTGGCGTATCGCTCCGTGCGGCGGTTGATGCCGACGCCGGCCCCCAGCATCCACAGGCCGCCGGCAAGGAACATCAGGCAGAAGATAAGCCCCGTGATGTCGCTGTAAAAATACCAGCCGCCCGCAATACTATGGATCAGTTCGACAAGCGAGGCGACAGAGGACATGCCGAAGATGCCGGACAGAATGGCGCCGCCGATGATGAGCCCCCGGCCGGACTCCTTCGCCGCCTTCCGTTTGTGCGCTTTCTTCCCGGTACTCTTTTTGCCGCCGGACTTTTTCCCGTAGGCTGCGCCGTTTGCCGCGGCGCTCTTCCCCGCCCCGGTCTTCCGGGCTCCGGCCTTATTTGCCCCGGCGTAAGCGCTGTCGGTGCGGCCGGCGGCATAATCCCCGGAGCGCTTCTGCTCCGCATCGCTCCAGTTCACCTGCTCCCACTGCGCGCCGCTCTGCGCATCGTGCTGGATGTCATAGGGGTGGCGCTTCACGCTGCCCCGGAACCAGTTTCTGGGGGAACCCATTCCCCGCAGCTTGCTCACCAGCATGAAAAACGCGATGATCCATGTCACCGGCGTGGGGATGCAGAACAGGATGATAATGGGAATCCAGCTGCCCCAGTCGGAGTTGTTCCCTCCGCCGTTGGAATTGTTATGCTCAGCCATGTTGACTCATTCTCCCTCTCGCACGGGCTTCACCAACGACTTGCGCCAGCGATTGGACCACGTATAATACATGCCAACGGGCACGGATATGGACGGCGCGATGGCGCAGGCAACGTAAACGCCCTCTACGCCCCAAAAATGCTCAAACAGGATGGACAGCACCACCCGGAACACGATGCAGTTGGCAAAGGACGACAGGAACACCCACCACGTGTCCCCCGCCCCAAGCATCAGCGCGTGGTAAACCAAAAAGATGGCATAAAAGATCTGGCCCACAATCTCCACCCGCAGGTTGAGCACCGCGTAGTGAGCGGCCTCCGGGTCGCTGGTGAAGGCGCTGACGAACACCGGTGCGAACAGCTCCACCACTACGATGATTATCGCCGCCATGCACAGCGCAAGCCGCATGGCGGTATACATCACCTTTTTGCCCCGGTCGTACAGCCCCGCGCCCAGATTCTGGGCCACCATGGAAGCCGCCGCCGTGGATGCAGCGGAGATGAACATGCCGGACAGGTCCTTGATCTTTCCGGAGTAGGCGTTGGCCGCCGAGATCACTGCACCGTAGTCGTTGATGAGATATGTAACCACCAGCCACGAAATGCCCGCCACCGTCATCTGTACGGCGCAGGGGATGCCCAGCTTCAGGATGACCCGAACCTTCTCCCACCGCATCCGCAGCAGCTCCCGCCGGAAGGAGAAGAATTCCCGGTGGCCCAGCAGGTACGCAAAGCACATCACGCAGCTGATGCCCTGAGAAATAACCGTGGCCCACGCAGCCCCGGCGGTACCCAGCCCCAGCGGTCCCACGAACAGGATGTCAAGGCCAATGTTGGCGATAACGGACACCAGCACGCATGCCATGGGCGTTCCGGAATTGCCCATGGCCCGGAGAACGGAGGCAAAGGCGTTGTAGCCGTATACGAAAAACAGCCCCCAGCAGGCGGCGGTGAGGTAGGACAAAGCTTCCGCCCGGGCCGGCGCACCCATCATGGTTATAAACGGTTCGGACACAAAGCAGACGAGCACGGACACCGCCGCGCCCAGCAGCGCAAACAGGGTGAAGAAGGAACCGGTAGTCTCCTCCCGGTTTTCGCGATCCCCCGCGCCGAAGTACTGCCCCACCAGAATATTGCCGCCGTTGGAAAGGCCGATGGCTATCTGTGTCAGGACGCCGATGAACTGGGATGCGTTGCTGACGCCGGAAGCCCCCGTCTCTCCCAGCAGACGGCTGACCACCAGCATGTCCACAAGGCTGTAAATGGCCTGAAGCAGGCTGGAAGCCACCACCGGGAGAGCATATCGGATGAGCTGTTTTGTGACGCTTCCCTGCGTCAGGTTGTGCTGTGCAGATGCCATATCTTATCCTCGCTGTATTGCTTATTGCTTACAAAGTATCATATAACAATTCCCATTCTCTGTAAAGACCGCCGCCCCGCCCGGAAACTATTTTTTTGATTAAAATATGATTAAGGCGGCGCTCCCCGGAGTCAGCCGCATCTGCCCGGCGCAGCGCGGAAAATACTGCCCTTGCCGCGCACTGCTGCACCGTTTCGGCAGCCCTTTCCCTCTCACCCATGGGCCCGCAGCGCTCCCGGATACATGGGCAAAATTGTAATCCTTTTGTAGTTGCCTTTTGCTCCGTCGGATGCTATGATGGGTATAATCTTTTGCAAACCGGTTCTTCCGGCTTTGGAGGTATCCTCAATGAGAGAATCCGCGCCCAAGCGGCTGCTGAAAAAAGAAAAAAAGAAGAAAAACAAAGGCCACGCCGTTGCCGTGGTGACGCTGGCGGCAATCGTGGCCCTGCTGGCCGGCGGCTATTTCGGCCTGTGCTCGTGGGTCAGGGACAACGGTCTGACCCTGCCCGGCACCACGGTGTCCGGCCTGCCCGGCGGGCAGACCGTGGACATCAGCAAGCTGAGCTCCGATGACGCTGCAAAGCTCCTCAGCGACAAGCTGGCCGATGACCTGTCCGACCGCACCCTCACCGTCACCTATGCGGGTCAGACCGTCCTGCTGGAAGGCGGCAGTCTGCTGGAGGCCGACCCTCAGGCCCCCGTTTCCGCCGCGCTGGCCTACAAGGCGGAGCAGCCCCTGTGGAAGCTGGGCATACTCTGGCTGGGCATGGGCAGCGCCAGTGAGCACACCGCCTCCGCGCTGGTCCTGACGGATGAGGGCGAAGACCAGGTCCAGCAGCTGGCCAATCAGATTGCCGACGCCCTCTACGTGGCCCCCGTGGACTACAGCTATGAGCTCACCGACACCACCGTGGAGCTCACCCAGGGTACCGACGGCCAGGCCGTGGACGCCGATGCGCTTGCACAGTCCATGGAGGAAGCGCTGCTCTCCGGCGAGGACACGCTGGACGTGACCCCCGTCACCGTCCCCTGCGCGGAGCTCACCGGTGAGAGTCTCAGTCAGGAGGTCTACGTAGCGCCTCAGTCCCCCACCGCCGGAGCCGACGGCAAGCCCACCCCCACCGTGGTGGGCCACAGTGTGGACGCAGACAAGGCCCAGAGCATTCTGGACGAGACCGCCCCCGGCGAGAGCTGCTCCATCCCGCTGGTTTTCATCCAGCCCGACCTGAGCAGCGCCGAACAGCTGCTGTATCGTGACCTGCTGGCCTCCTCCAAGACATACATGGCCGGCAACGCCAATCGCCGGACCAACATCCGTCTGGCCGCCAAGGCGGTGGACGGCACCATCGTCATGCCAGGCGAAACCTTCTCCTACAACAAGACCGTGGGCGAGCGCACCGCCGCCAAGGGTTATAAGGAGGCCACCGTCTACGTCGCCGGTCAGGATAAGCAGGAGCTGGGCGGCGGCATCTGCCAGCTGGCGTCCGCCATCTACTACTGCACGCTGTACTCCGATCTTCAGATTGTCTCCCGCACCAACCACCGCTTCGCCGTCACCTATGTGCCCTACGGGCTGGACGCTACGGTGGCATGGCCCTCACTGGACTACAAATTCAAGAACAACACCGACTACCCCATTAAGATTTCCGCCACCACCGACGGCAACGACCTCATCGTCAAGTTCTACGGCACCAAGACCAACAACAACTACGTGGAGATGAAGACCGTTCAGCTGTCCAAGACTCCCTACAACACCGTTTACCAGATTGACGAATCTCTGTCCGCCGGGCAGACCAAGGATCTGGTTCACGCCTACACCGGCTACAAGTACGAGTCCTACCGCTGCGTGTACGACGGCAACGGCAACCTGCTGTCCAAGACCTTTGAGGCGTCCAGCACCTATTCCTACCGGGATAAGGTCATCGGCGTCAGCCCTGCCGACGCGGCCCAGTACGGCCTGTCCGGCGGCACGGCGACGCCGGTTCCCAGCACGGAGCCCACTGCGGAGCCCAGCGCGGAGCCCTCTCCCAGCACTGACCCGGAGCCGCCTGTCGAGTCGCCCACCACCGAGCCTGAACCCGAGCCAACCGACGACAACACCATCCCCGACTGGCTGGCGCCCTGACCGTATCATTACCACGCAAAACTGACGGGACAAACCGCTTCGGCGCGGTTTGTCCCGTTTTCACAAAGGAGCAAACGTTTATGTTTCAAGGCTTTTCTCAGGAGACCATCGACTTTCTCTGGGGCATCCGCTTCAACAACGAGCGCGGCTGGTTCGAGGCACATAAACAGGACTACCAGAACCATCTCTATAAGCCCATGAAGGAGCTGGGGGCCGACGTGCAGGCCCGCCTGCTGGAGCGTTACCCCAAAAGCCAGCTGAATCTCAAAATTTCCCGCATTTACCGGGATGCCCGGCGGCTGTTCGGCCGGGGCCCGTACAAGGATCACCTCTGGCTGTCCCTCTTCCGCTGGGACGAGGAGGAGGACGGCGCCCGGCCGGTGCTCTGGTTCGAGCTGACCCCCGATAACTGGAGCTACGGCATGGGCTTCTGGTGCGCAAAGCCCGTGGTGATGGAAAAGCACCGCGCCCGCATCGACCGGGACCCCAAGCCCCTGCTGCGACTGGAAAACAAGCTCCGGAAGCAGGATCAGTTTGTTCTCAACGGCCCGGAGTACGCCCGGCAGAAGGGCTGCCCGGAGCCAAAGCTGGCCGCCTGGTACAACAAAAAGTCCCTGTCCGTGGGTCGGGAGTGCCCTCTGTCAGAGGATTTGTACTCCCCGGCACTGGTTGACACCCTCGTAAACGGCTTCTCCTTCCTCATGCCGTACTATGACTATTTCTCCACCCTCTGGGCAGATGCGGATCCCCGGGAACAGCACTGAAACGCCGCAAGGCTTCTGTGGAAAAACGAAAAGCGCTTCCGGCCTACGCCGGAAGCGCTTAAAATACCAAAACCTCGTAGAGTTTCGCCGCCGCAGCGGCGAAAGAAATATGATCCGTTTTCTGCCGCGACATGCGCGTGGCAGAAAACACTTCTCGCCCCGCAAACGTGCGGAATTGCTGCTATCGGCGGCTATTCCGTGCGCTGCCGCGGGGCGCAACTCTTTCGTCGGAAAAGGCTTCGCCTTTTTCGACGAGGGTTATAGCACTGTGTGGGCGTGCCGCGTCACGTGGCAGCCCAGATTCACCGCGCAGGGCATCCCTGCGATGTGGGTGCCGCAGGTGTTGATGGACACCCACAGGGCGGTGGTGGTGCCGCCCAGCCCCTGAGGGCCGACGCCCAGCGCATTCACCCGCTCTAAAATGCGGGACTCCATCTCGGCGTAGTAGGGGTCTGGGTGATGCTCCCCCACGGGCCGGAGCAGCGCCCGCTTGGCAAGCTCCGCCGCCGTCTCGGACACGCCGCCCAGGCCAACGCCCACGATAACCGGCGGGCAGGGGTTGGAGCCGGCCTTCGCCACGCACTCCACGATGTGGTCCTCCACCTGCTGCTGGGTGACGGAGGGGTTGAACATCCGCAGATTGGTCATGTTCTCGCTGCCGAAGCCCTTGGGGGCAACGGTGATGTCTACCTGATCCCCGGGCACCATCCGAAGATGGAGAATGGCCGGGGTGTTGTTGTTGGTATTGCCCCGGCGGAGCGGGTCGGCCACCACGGACAGCCGGAGGTGGCCCTCCACGTAGCCCCGGGCCACGCCGTCATTCACCGCGTCCTCCAGCGCACCGCCGGTGAAATGGCACTCCTGCCCCCAATTGAGGAATACCACCGCCATGCCGGTGTCCTGACAGATGGGCAGGCCCTTTTCCTCCGCGAACTCGTAGTTTTCCTTCAGGTCGCTGAGGATGGCCCGGCCCACCGGGGACTGCTCCGTCTCCTCCGCCCGGGTAATGGCGCAGCGCAGATCCTGCGGCAGAATGGTGTTGGCCTCGATGCACAGCGCCCGCACCGCGTCGGATACCTGCTGAAACGTGATTTCTTTCATCGCTCTCTCCCATCCGCCGGGCCGGCACACGCCGCCCGGCTGTTTCATTTCAGTGGATGGCCGGGACACCCCGGCGTTTTTCGCTTTTACAGCGGGTGCAGCTCCGGCTTCCGCCGCCGGAAGGTGGTGGTGTGGGCAAAGCCCGCCTGCCGCAGCAGCTCCTGACCCTCCCGGATGCCCTTGGCCACGTCCTGCGGCCTGTGGGCGTCGGAGCCCAGGGTGACGTACCGCCCGCCGCATTCCCTGAACCAGCCCAGAATGGGCAGCCACACCGCCAGATCCTTTCCCCGGTTGGTGTTGACCTCCAGCGCGTGGTCCGTCCGGGCCACTTCGGTGAAAATAGCCCGCACCTGCTCCTCATAATCCGCGAGGGACAGGCTCTGCCCGTCCCTGATCATGTAGCGGATAGGGTAGATGATGTGGGCCAGACTGTCGTAGCAGTCGGGGCACTCCGTCACCAGCATCCATGTACTGTTCAGGGCGTTGGCCATGGCCCGGCGGCACAGCTCCGGATTATCGGTGAAGTCGGTGAAGTACAGGTCGCCGTTGCCCTGCTCCCTCACCCAGTTGTGGAGGGAGCCGAGGACGAAGTCCAGCTCCTCCCCGCCGCCGGACAGAATCTTTCGGGCCACGGCGGGGTCGTAGGGAGCGGAGCCCAGCTCCAGCCCAAGCCGCAGCTCCAGCCTGCCTGTCATCTCCGGCAGGACGGCGTGATACTGTGCCAGCGCTCCCGCCCAGTCAAACTCTGTCTCCGGCGCGCCGTAGGCGCCCAACAGGTCGAAATGGTCGGTGACGCACAGCTGATCAAGCCCCGCCTCTATAGCGGATGCCGCCATGGCGGACAGGGGTGCCTCGCTGTCCGGCGAGATAAGCGAATGGGTGTGGACATCGGATAAATACATTGGAATTCCTCCAGAAAACAACATTTTTCGTCGGGAAGGCATGGCAAGATGCCCTCAGCAAGGTCTTTGAACCCGTGCCGGTCATTCCACTCTTCCGCGCGATATTCATCGGCTCTTTTCCGGCTCGGAAAAAGTCATTTCTTATTTTCACAAAACCGGAACTCACGCAAAAAGGGACGGGCGAAAAGCCCGCCCCTTTCAGGTCGTTCTTACTTGCGGCCGCCTCTGCGGTTGCCGCGCTTTTCATTCATATGAAGCTCGGAGAGCTTGCTGTCGGAAGCGGCCATGAACTGCTTGAGCTGATCCTCGAAGCTGGCCGGGCCCTTAGGCTGGGGCTTGGGGTTGAACACCTCCGGTCTGCGCCCGCCGCCGCTGCCGTGGTTGGGGCGGGAGCCGCCCTCGGGACGGGGACCGCGGTTTCCGCCGGCACCGGGACGATGCTCCGGGCGGGGGGGCGGGGGGGAAGCCTGCTTGATGGACAGGTTGATCCGGTTATTGGCATCGATGCCGATGACCTTGACCTTCACCATCTGCCCCACAGACAGGTGCTCATTGATATCGTTGACGTAGGAATAGGCGATCTCCGAGATATGTACCAGCCCGGATTTGTTGCCCGGCAGCGACACGAACGCGCCGAACTTGGTGATGCCTGTGACCTTGCCCTCAAGAATAGAACCGACTCCAAACTCCATAAATCTTACTTTTCCCTCTCGTTATTTAGATGTGTCTTCAAAGACGATCTCATCCTGCCCCACCAGTCCCAGCTTTTCCCGGGCGATGCTGGCCAGCTGGTCCGGGTCATCACAGTTTGCGATGTCCTCGGCCAGCGCGGCATTTGTCTCCTCCTGGTCGCAGACGGCCTGACTGACCGTGTTCAGCTCCGCACGGGCGGCGTCCAGACGGCTGTTCAGGGACAGCAGCGCCGTCACCGATGCCGCCAGCAACACGAGAATGACGAATTTTGTGCCGATTCCGGCCCGTTTCAGCTTCACCGCCGCGTGCTCCTTTCCGTAACTGACTGGCAGGATGGTTAATCATATTTATTTTATACCATTCCAGCCAAATTTGAAAGTGTTTTTTTCGTTTTCCAAAAAGTTTTTTCAATAAAATCAGTGCCTTCTCAAAGGGCTTCCTGAGCAAACACCACAAAAGCGCCGCCGCTCCCGCAGCACCCGGAACAGGTCGTACAGCATCCCAGCGCCGCGCCAAGGCTCAGATCATACCCCACAGGCCGTTCCTCCTTTCCCGTTTCCTTTGATACCTATGAGGTTTGTCCCCCAAATATGCAAAGGGAGAACGAAAAAATTCGTTCTCCCTTTGCCTGCACAAAATAAGTTTCAACTTCAATTCGCATTAACCTGCTTCATTTGTATCATAAAACGTAAGTCTTCCACTTACACAATCCACTTCGGAATTAACTGTATTTTGAACGAAGCCATAATAAGTGTTATACCTTGTAAACTCACTTGCTGAATACAATGCATAAATAGCATGTCCCTCTTCTTCTTGCACCGCTTTAAATGTCCCCGTACCTTCATCGTAAATACACACGCCGCATCTCACTTTGTACGTACGCCCAGACAATGTATATTCAAGTGACCCTTGCATTAGTAGTCCTCCATGCGTCAGGTCAGATTTTTTGAATGACTTTCCACTTGACGAAGAGACACGCAGACCCGTTAATCCTGCAATCTCCATTGTAAAAAGTTGCCATGTACTCCGGGTTCCGACCTGTTCAGCGACTTCTTCCGCTGTATCCACGGAGGTTTCTACTTCAACCGTGCCGCTTTCAACTGGCGCTAAGGAATCATTAGGCACAACAGCCGCACTGTTCAAGATGACACAAGAGCACGCAATCGACATAAGCAAAACGAGCGATATTGTTTTCATTGCATATTTTTTATTCATGTATATTCTCCTTTCTATTGCAGTACATCATCAGTTGACACAAAACCTTCGTTCGCATAACTATATATGGACAAATCAGCATCTCCTAAAATGCTTTCCGGAATATTATCTTTTGCAAGAATATAGCGCCATTTCCCATCCAACCGGACTATGTAATTATACACTACATCGTTTGAAATTTCTGAATTAGCAATTTCAACATTCAAAGTCACTACATATAGCTGGTCATTAATTTTATCTA
>CAYNEH010000052.1:0-10150 GCA_964396195.1 uncultured Oscillospiraceae bacterium | reverse complement strand
CCGGCCTGTGCGCGCAGTTCCTGCTTGCCCGGCTGAAAAAACTGAAGGAATAAAGGAAGGCAGACCATCGGTCTGCCTTCCTTTCGAGTGCGTCAAAAACCTCGTAGAGTTTCGCCGCCGCAGCGGCGAAAGAAATAAAATCTGTTTTCTGCCGCGACATGTGCGTGGCAGAAAACACTTCTCGCCCCGCAAACGTGCACAATGGCCGCTATTGGCGGACATTGTGTGCGCTGATGCGGGGCGCAATCCTTCCGTTGGAAAAGGCTTTGCCTTTTTCGACGGGCTGAGGCAGACCATCGGTCTGCCTTTTTTTATGTGTACGCCGCGATGAGACGCTCCGCGGCCCTAGGAAGTTCTTCCTCCGTCAGCCCCGCATACCCCAGCACCAGCGTGGACGGCAGGGGCGGGACCTTATGGCAGTACTGGCTCAGCGGGTGGACCCGGACGCCCCGGTCGGCGGCCAGTTTCACCAGATCGCCCTCCGCCCGGCCGGGAAGGGTGAGAAGAAAGTGCAGTCCCGCCTGCGCACCGGACAGCTCCGCCCCGGGAATGGCGGACAGAGCCTGAGTGAGCAGAACGTTTTTCTTCCGGTACAGGTTGCCTGCCCGGCGCAGGTGCCGGGCGTACAGCCCCTGTACCAGAAAGCGGCGGAGAGCCTCCTGCTCGAACCGGGAGACGGTGGAGGCCGCCAGCGGGAAGTCCCGGCGGTAGCGCTCCAGCAGGGCGGGGGGCAGGATGAGGTAGGCCACCCGGATGGCCGGGGCGATGGATCGGGAAAAGGTGCCCAGATAGATGACCCGGCCCTGCCGGTCCAGCCCCTGCATGGCGGGGATGGGCCGGGAGACGTAGCGGAATTCGCTGTCGTAGTCATCCTCGATGAGGTAGCGTCCTTCCTCCGCCCCTGCCCATTGGAGAAGCTGACTGCGCCGCCCGGCGGGCATGGTCACCCCAAGCGGGAACTGGTGGGACGGGGTGACGTAGGCAAGGCGCGCCCCGGAGCGCTCCAGCGCACCGGGGTCCATCCCCTCGCTGTCTACCGGGACGGACACCGCCTGCCGCTCGTGGTGGAGGACAGAGGCGTAGGCGGCGGGATAGCCGGGATCCTCCAGCGCCACCTCCCGGTGCTCCGGCAGGAGCTGGAGCACCGTGGACAGCAGATAGTCCGCCCCCGCCCCCACGATAATCTGGTCCGGCGTGCACCGGATACCCCGGTACTGGGCCAGAAACTCCGCCAACGCCGCCCGCAGGGGCGCATCCCCCTGCGGATGACCCCGCTGCAGAAGCTCCGGGTTTTCATAAACGGCCTCCTTGGTGATCCGGGCCCACGACGAAAAAGGAAACACCGACGTATCCACCGCGCCGGTGGAAAAGCTGTACTCCCACCGGGGAGCGGCCTCCGGCTCCGCCGCTGGAGCCGGTCTCGCTGCCGGGGCGGAAAGGGCCAGCGGGGCGATGCGGGCGGCGATGTAGCCGCTCCGGGGTTTGGAAATGACGTACCCTTCCGCCGACAGGAGGGCGTAGGCCGTCTCCACCGTGCTCATGCTCACACCCAGGGTGGCGCAAAGCTGCCGCTTGGACGGCAGCTTTGCCCCCGGTGAGATCTGCCCGGACTGGATGGCGGTGGAGATATGGCGGTAGAGCTGCTCGTAAAGGGGCAGGTTCCCGGAGAATTCCGGCATGGGAAATGTGCCGAGCTGCATGGCGACCACCTCAACTGACCACATAAAAAATACGTAAACTGGACATAGCAATGATGTCAGATGTGAGTATAATAGCATCAAACCAAAGGAACGTCAAGGGACGGCCAAAGGAGAGATCGTCATGAATGTGAAGAAATTTGAGAACGCGGAAAACCGGGAGCATGAAAGCCGCGCGGCGCTGCTCCGAGTGGTCACCGCTGCGCTGATGCTGGCGCTGGTTTTTGTGAGCAACTATCTGCGCATCACCATGCCGGTGGCCGTGGGCGGCGTCACCGCCTTTACGCTGGCCAATATCATGTGCTCCCTGTCCGGCCTGCTCACCGGCCCGTGGTGGGGCTTTCTCTCCGCCGGCCTTGGCTCCGCCCTTTATGACCTGACCAACCCCAACTATGTGACTGAAGCGCCCATCACCTTTCTCACCAAGGGTATGTACGGTCTGGTGGCCGGTCTGGTGTTTCACTATGTATTCGTCCGGCTGCTGAGGAAGGAGAAGGACTTCTACCCCGGCCTGGTGGTCTCCACCGCCTGCGCCGCAGTAGGCTACCTCATCGCCTACTCCGTCAAGAACTACTTCTACAACGGGATGTTTATCGAGGGCTACACCACGGCGGCCCAGTGCTGGGCGGTGGTGGTGGCCAAGCTGCCCGCCACTGTCACCAACGGCGTGCTGGCGGTGATCTTCGCCCCCATCCTTTGCGTGGCCATCCGCAAGGCCCTTCACGCGTCCGGACTGGATCGTTCGCTGGCGTAAAAAAACAAAGGAGCCCCGCAAGGCTGTTGCCTTGCGGGGCTTTTTTGCAATTTCCGCTGGTTTGTGATATGCTGGACGCAGCTTTGAATGACGGAGGATATATATCTATGCTTGACAACAAGGGCTTTGACCTGTGGGCCGACGGCTACGACAAAAGCGTTCAGCTCAGCGAGGAGAGTGATTCCTACCCCTTTGCCGGCTACAAGGCGGTGCTGGGCACGGTTTACAGCCGGGTACGGGCGCTGGACGCGAAAACGGTGCTGGACATTGGCTTTGGCACGGGTACGCTGCTGAAAAAGCTGTACGACGATGGTCTGACTGTCACCGGTGTGGACTTTTCGGCGGAAATGATCCGCATCGCGAGGGAGAAAATGCCGTCGGCCCGGCTGCTGCAATTTGATTTTGCCAAGGGCCTGCCCCCGGAGCTTGCGGGGGAGAAATTTGACGCCATCCTCTGTACCTACGCCATTCACCACCTGACGGACGGGGAAAAGGTTGGCTTCATCCGCCTGCTGAAGGAGCATCTCAACCCCGGCGGGGAGATTCTGCTGGGCGACGTGGCCTTCGAAACGGAGGCGGAGCTGGCGGCCTGCCGGGCGGCCAGCGGCGATGCCTGGGACGAGGACGAGATCTACATTGTGACAGAGGAACTGGCCAAGGCTGTCCCCGGGCTGGAGTTCCGCAAGCTCAGCCACTGCTCCGGCGTGTGCGCAATACGGTAACTTGTTCATCAAAACACCGCCCTTGCAATGCCTGCATGCATGATGGAGACAGTACGGCTTCATTGTAAACGGTGTTTGTGCATTTTATGCGTCGGAAGAGAAAAGTGCTGGGAAATACTGTAGGCAAAACGGGTTTTCACATCCCGGAAAGTATGCTATAATACATACCCCCGGTCGTTTAAAAGCAGCTCTGAAAATCGGGCCTGTTTTTTGACCGGGGGCAATTAATTTGAGTGCTGTTCGATCTTATCATCAAAGGAGGTTTGCAACCATGCTCAAAAACATCAGAAATGCGGCGAGCTGCCGCTCCGGCAGGTCGGGCTGGATCGTCTCACGGACCAAACCTCCCAAAATGGCCTGAACCCATTTTTCCCGGCAGGGCGAAAATTAGCCCTGCACACTGAAACTGTAAAATCAAAGGAGAAATATAAAAATGTGGTTCTGGTTATCCCTGTTGGCACTGCTGTGCTGGTCCGGTTCGGACCTTTTTTCAAAAATCGGCTGCCGTGACGCAAAAGATCCCCTCAGCCATCTGAAAATGGTCATCGCCGTAGGCGTGGTCATGGGTCTTCACGCCGCCTATGAGATCTTTGTGGGCGGGACGGAGATCTCCGTGCAGATTATCCTCACCTATCTGCCTGTGTCCCTGCTGTACATTTCCTCCATGACCGTGGGCTATCTGGGCCTGCGGTATATCGAGCTGTCCGTTTCCTCCCCCATCGCCAACTCCTCCGGCGCACTGGTGGCCATCATGACCCTCATCATGGTGGGCATCGACGAGTATTCCCCGCTGGCTCTGGCGGCGGTGGCGCTGGTGTGCATTGGCGTCATCGGCCTGGGCGTTGTGGAGTACCGGGAGGACGAAGAACTCCGGGCCGAGCGGCAGAAGGCCAGCAATTACAAGTATGCCAAGAGCTTTCTGGCGCTGGCTCTGCCCATTGCCTACTGCATTCTGGATGCCGCCGGCACCTTCGCGGACAACCGGGTGCTGGAGACGCTGGACGAGGGCAGCGCCAACGTGGCCTACGAGCTTACCTTCCTTGCGGCGGCGGTGGTCTGCTTCATTTACGTGGTCGTCATCAAAAAGGATAAGCTGGTGCCCAGGATGGAAGGCCCCAAGTATCTGGGCGCCATCTGCGAGACGGCGGGCCAGTTCGCCTACATCTACGCCATCGCAGACACGGAGCATCTGGCCATGTCCGCCCCCATTATTGCCTCCTACTGCGCGGTGTCCGTGCTGTGGGGCCGCATTTTCCTGAAGGAAAAGCTGTCTCTTAAGCACTACCTGATGATCCTGCTGGTGGTCATCGGCATCGCCATCATGGGCTTCTTCGATATGTGATTTGAGATACAAAATGGCCGCCCCGACGGGGCGGCCATTTTATTTCACCTGATTTTTACAGTGTGCGGCACAGGAACACGTCCTGATAGCTCCTGCTCAGCCGCGCCCGGGCACTTTCGGCGGCGGCGGGGTCATCGAAGAGGCCGAACACGGTGGGGCCGCTGCCCGTCATGGCCGCGCCCAGCGCGCCGCAGTCGATGAGGGCAGCCTTGATGGCATTGATCTCCGCCTGACGGCGAGGCTCCAGCACGTCCTCAAACACGTTGTACATCCGCCGGGCCACGCCGGTGAGGTCCCCGTCGGCCAGCGCCGCCAGCATCCCCTCCGTGTCCGGCCGCCGGGCAATTTTCCGCACGTCCACCCGGCTGAACAGCTGGGGAGTGGAGATGGGGAAGGGCGGCTTGCACACTACCACGCGGCAGGGGGGCAGCGGCGGCAGCGGCGTGAGCCGTTCGCCCCGGCCCTCGGCCAGCGCTGTGCCGCCCACCACGCAGTAGGGTACGTCGGAGCCCACGGCTTCGCCGATCTTCGCAAGCTCCGCCGGGGTGTACCCGGCTCCGGTGAGCTCATTCATGGCGCGGAGGACGGCGGCGGCATCGGAGCTGCCCCCCGCCATCCCGGCGCACACCGGGATGCGCTTGACGATGGAAATGTCCACCTGCCCGCCGCGGCCCGCTGCATTCCGGAAGGCCTCGGCGGCCATCTGGGCCAGATTGCGGCCGTCGCTGGGCAGATAGCTCAGAGTAGTGGACATGGCCCCTTCGCCCTCGGCGGGGGTGATGGTGAGCTCGTCCGCCAGATCGATGGACTGCATGACCATCTGGAGGTCATGGTAGCCATCCTCCCGGCGGCGGAGGATGTCCAGCGTGAGATTCAGTTTTGCGAATGCCTTGACCTGCATCGGCGTCACCTCGCTGTGAGAAAAGTGATCCCCGCGTGAGTCCTGACGGGCCGCGCGGGGATGGTTTTACCGGATCTTCCGGGCTTCCAGATAGAAGCGCTTGTCGTTGGCCTCCCCCATGGAGAAGGTCTTGCGGGGGAGCACGCCGTCGTGGATGACGGTGGGGAACAGCTCGTCTTTTTCCATGGCGGGGAGGAGGAAGGCGATGTTTCCGGGCTTCATGCCCAGCTCCCGGGCCACGTCGTCGCCGTGGATGTAGTCCACACGGCCGGGATGGGCGGCCAGATAGTCGTCCAGAAAGCTCTGGAGGGTGCCCACCGGCAGCTGTGCCGTGGGAGCGGGAACGGTGATATGGCCCGCACCGTCGGCAGAGACGAACTCGATGACGTGGCCCTCACCCCGGCCGAGGTGAGCGCCGGGGCAGGCTGCGATGAAGGCGTCCAGCATAGCCTGCGGATCGGTGCGGAACACCACCCGGTGGATAGGCTCGAACTCCAGCGACGGGTCGTGGAGGTTCACAAGCTCGCACAGGGCAAAGCGGGCGGGCAGATCCGGCCACTTTTCCGGCGGTGTGAGGCGCTTCTGACGCTCGTAACACTCCTTTGCAGTGGCCAGTGAGTGATTGCCGTCCCCCACGGCGAAGAGCATGACGGGCTGGTTCTCCGTGTGGTAGCGGGCGTTGAAGGCGGCGGGGTCGGCCAGCGCCGACAGGGCGGCGTGGACCCGGCCCAGCTGCGCGTCCGTCAGCCGCCAGCCGGTGATATGCCCGCCGTTTTCCATCAGCTCGAAGTCGTACAGCCGCTCCATGCCGGCGGTCTCGCCGCCCAGCGGCTCGATGACGGTGCGCCGCGCATCGTCGCACAGCAGCATGACGTGGGGCAGCTCGATGGGGGCGTTTTTCCGCACGGCAACCCGGGGCGGGATGCGGGAGAGAACGGTGCCCTCCGTGGCCCGGACGGCGGCGGCGGAGCCGGGCTCGTAGTCGTACTGCTCCAGATCCACCATGCCGATGAGGCCCCGGCGGAGCGCCCCGCTGTGCAGGCGGCGCTCTACATAGATCATGGCGGAGGGCAGCAGGGCGAAGCGGTCCTCCCGGAGGTAGTGGGTCATGGTGTTGTTCACGTCCATGATGTCCGTCTCCACGTGGGGGCCGTCCAGACTGCTCTCCGGCAGGATGAGCCGCAGGGAGGACGGCGCGCGGCCCACCCGCTCCTCCACCCGCTGCCAGTATTCCGGCTGGGAGGTGTACTGGTCACATGCCACCACTGACCAGAGGGACAGGTCGCAGTTATGGGGCAGCAGAATGTCCGCCGGGCGGAAGGGAAGGTCGGAAAAATCGTTTTTCATGGGAAAAACTCCTTAGTTCGGAGGAAAACTCCTGAAAATACGCGCACGTCAGGCCATGGCTGCGCGGATGCCGGCCAGCAGGTCGCCGAACTCCTCGCAGGCGGGGATCTCCGGGTGGTCGGCGCGGATCTTGTCGGTGCTCTTGAACAGGAAACCCGCTTTGCTGGCCTGAATCATGCCCAGATCATTGTAGCTGTCCCCGGCGGCGATGGTCTCGTAGCCGATGGACTGAAGGGCCCGGACGGTGGTGAGCTTGGACTTCTCGCAGCGCATTTTGTAGCCGGTAATCTCACCGCTGTCCTCCACTTCCAGCGTGTTGCAGAAGATGGTGGGCCAACCCAGCTTTTCCATCAGGGGCTTTGCAAACTGCTCGAAGGTGTCGCTGAGGATGATGACCTGCGTCTCCTGCCGGAGCTGGTCGAGGAACTCCTTCGCGCCGGGAAGGGGGTCGATCTTGGCGATGACGGCCTGAATCTCCTTCAGACCCAGCCCGTGCTCTTTGAGGATGGCCAGCCGGTAGGCCATGAGCTTGCCGTAGTCCGGCTCGTCCCGGGTGGTGCGGCGCAGCTCGGGAATGCCGGTCTCTTCGGCGAAGGCGATCCAGATCTCGGGGACGAGGACGCCCTCCATATCAAGGCAGGTAATATACATGGAAATACTCCCTTCTCTTATGTACGGAATGCAGGGAAACGACTTACAGCTCACCCCGGGCCTGCTTTTTCCGCAGGTTGGTAAGGAAGTTGTCCATCCGGGTCAGCGCCTCGGCCAGATCCTTCATGGACGCGGCGTAGCAGCACCGGACGAAGCCTTCACCGCCGGGGCCGAAGGCAGCACCGGAGATGACGGCCACCTTTTCCTCCAGCAGGAACCGCTCACAGAAGTCATCGGAGGAAAGTCCGGTGGACTTGATGGACGGAAAGACGTAGAACGCGCCCTTGGGCTCGAAGCACTCCAGACCGATGCGGCGCAGACCCTCCACCAGGTACCGGCGGCGGCCGTCGTACTCTTCCCGCATCTTCTCGATGTCGTGGTCGCCGTTGCGCATGGCCTCGATGGCGGCGTACTGGCTGGTGGTGGGGGCGGACATGATGCCGAACTGGTGGAGCTTGGTCATCTGGGCGATGAGTTCCTTCGGCCCGGCCAGGTAGCCCAGCCGCCAGCCGGTCATGGAATAGGCCTTGGAGAAGCCGTTGACCACGATGGTACGGTCATACATGTCGGGCAGGTTGGCCATGGACACATGGCGGTGCTCGCCGTAGGTCAGCTCGGCGTAAATCTCGTCGGACAGCACCATAATGTCAGTGCCCCGCAGCACGTCGGCCAGCGCCTCCAGGTCATGGCGCTCCATGATGCCGCCGGTGGGGTTGGAGGGGAAGGGCAGCACCAGCAGCTTCGTCTTGTCGGTGATGGCGGAGCGCAGCTCATCCGCGGTGAGGCGGAATTCGTTTTCCGCCTTCATCTCCAGATAGACGGGGGTGCCTCCGGCCATCTCCACCAGCGGGCCGTAGCACACAAAGGAGGGCACGGGGATGATGACTTCGTCCCCCGGGTTCACAAGGCAGCGGATGGCAAGGTCGATGCCCTCGCTGCCGCCCACGGTGACGAGAAGCTGGTCGGCAAAATGATAGTGCAGGTCGAACCGGCGGGCGAGGTAGCTTGCAATCTCCCGGCGCAGCTCGGCAAGGCCGGCATTGCTGGTGTATTTGGTAAAGCCCTTTTCGAGGGAGTAAATGCCCGCGTCCCGGATGTGCCACGGGGTCTGGAAGTCCGGCTCACCGATGCCAAGGGAGATGGCGTCCTTCATCTCCTCCAGAATATCAAAAAATTTGCGGATGCCGGAGGGCTTTATGTTCTGGATCCGCTGGGATAAAATCTGCTCATAGTTCATACGAAGATATACTCCTTTTCCTGCTCCTCACGCTTTTCAAAGATGAGGTGCTTTTCTTTGTATTTTTTCAGGATAAAGTGGGTGGCGGTGCCGGTGACACCCTCAAGGGGAGCCAGCCGTTCGCCCACGAACTGGGCCACTTCCTTCAGCGTCCGGCCGGAGATGATGACGGTCAGGTCGAAGGCGCCGCTCATGAGGTAGACGGACTCCACCTCATCGTACTGGTAAATGCGCTCGGCCACCCGGTCGAAGCCCTCGCCCCGCTGGGGCGTAACATTGACCTCGATGAGGGCGGTGACGGACTCCCGGTCGGTGCGGTCCCAGTCCACGATGGCCTTGTAGCCAAGGATGACCTTGTCCTCTTCGTATTTTTTGATTGCTGCTGCTACCTCTGCCTCCGGCATATCTGCCATGGATGCCAGTTGTGCCTGGGTCAGGGTGCAGTCGTCTTCCAGCAGTTGTAACAGCTTTTTCATGAAGGTTCCTCCTTAAAGTTAGCTTAGCGCGCAGGTCGTCAGAAATGACCATCCTGTATCGACGCAGCTCTGCGCACAAATGCACAAATCTGCGGGGACAGGGCCCCGCGGGGCTTGAAAACCGCGGGCGAACCTGATATAATCAGTCCTGTCACCGAAATGGGTGGCGCACAGATTTACAGTATGATGACGGAAAATGTCACTCTGCCACGTCCTGACGGCGGAGGGGCATTTCTTTTTTTGCGCTTCCGCATGCAGAAGAGCATCCCGCTCTGACGCGCTGAACAGCTACATTATATACTTCTAACTCATGAATGGCAATGTTTTTTGTGCCTTCGTGCATTTCCTCTGAAATGAATTATATAAATAGGTAGCAAATCGAGAAAGTTTGGTAAATTTGTGGTAGCAATTCCAAAGCCGAAATGTTAGAATAACGCTGAAATCTGTGATTCCCCATTTCCCGAAAGGAGGAAGCAAGATGGAATACGCAGCTTTGATCAGCAGGATTCTGGAGGCGGAGCAGACCGCGCAGGAGATCAGCCGAGAAGCACATGAGAAGCAGGCGCGCATGGAGGCCGATCTCGAACAGGAGACGGCGGCTGTGCGGGCCGATTATTTTGCCAGGGCGGACAAAAAGCTTGAGCAGTTCCGTCAGGAGACGGAGCAGAAAAAGGCTCAGGCTCTTGCCGCGCAGGACGCCCGCTTCGCCGAGGCCAGAAAGAAGATGGAGCGGGCCTACGAGCGGTACGGTGACAACTGGGTGGATACCCTGTTCCGCCAGACCGTGGGGCAGACGCCGTGAGCGCCGGGTATGAGGCCCTGACCACCAAGGTCAAGGCCATGTACGGAAAGCGCCTGCGGTACGCCGACTTCGTCCGCATGTCCAAGCTGGGCTCGGTCAGCGAGATTTACGCCGATCTGCGGCAGAACCCGGTATGGGGCGGCGCGGCGGCCCGCCTGACGGAGGAGGGCAAGTTCGGCCGCTCGCGGCTGGAGGCAGCCCTCCGCGAGCAGGTGCGGGAG
>CAYNEH010000051.1:0-10167 GCA_964396195.1 uncultured Oscillospiraceae bacterium | reverse complement strand
TAGCGGTTTTGGCGTTTCCGCAGAAACGCCCGCGCCTTGTGGCAGCGGGAATTAGAGGCTTCGCGTGTCGGCTTACCCCGCGCCGGTCGATAGACGCGGGAACTCCCTCGTCCACCCCGTAGGGCAGGGGTTCTTCAAAGGGGGCTGGCCCCCTTTGAAGGCGCGCCGCGTTAGCGGTTTTGGCATTTCCGCAGAAATGCCCGCGCCTTGGGGTCCTTAGGGGGAAAACGCTATGAGCGAGAACGCGCCCTTTGCGTTCGATGTCGAATCTGCGTTTTCTCCCTAAGCGCATTTTTGCATCCTTTTTGTGCGCACAAAAAGGATGTCGCCCTGGGGGGCGAAACCCCCACCCCAGAATGGGGTCGAGAAAACCGTTCCCCAAAGGGCGCAGCCCTTTGGAAAAAACCTTCACCGGTTTTCCGGTGATAACCCGCAGCAGCGCAGCTTCACTCCGCTGAAATCATATAGTAGTACACGGGCTGTCCGCCGGACAGCAGGGTGATCTCGGCGTCGGGGCAGTACCGCCGGAAGATGCCCATGGCAGCCTCCGCCTGCTCCTCGGTCACGTCCTGACCGTAGTAGAGATTGATGAACTCGGCGTTCTGCTGGGGCTCGGCCTGGGCCAGCTTTTCCAGCAGGGCGGTGAGATCCCGGTTGATGCCGAACAGCTGACCCTCGGTGAGCACCATGTAGTCGCCCTCGTGGATCTCGAAGCCGTCGAAGTCGGAGTTCCGGGCGGCGTAGGTAATCTCGCTGGTGCTGACATTGGCCATGGCCTCGGTCATGGCGGCGGTATTCTCCTCCTCGCCCGCATCGGGGTCCATCACCAGCATGGCGGAAATGCCCTGGGGCACCGTCCGGGTGGGCAGCACCACGACCTTCTTGCCCTCAGCCAGCGCCACGCACTGCTGGGCGGCCATGATGATATTCTTGTTGTTGGGCAGGACGTACACGATCTCGGCGGGGGTGTGGTCAATCTCCCGGATGATGTCCTCGGTGGCGGGGTTCATGGTCTGGCCGCCGGAGATAATCCCGTCGGCGCCCAGATCCCGGAACAGGTCGGCCATGCCCTCGCCGGCGCACACGGTGACCACGCCGAACTTCTTCTCCGCCGGCGCGATCCGGCGGCCCTTCTCCTCGGCGGCCTGCTTTTCCAGCGCGGCCTCCGCCATGTCGAGGTCGTCGGTGGTCTGGGGCTTGATGCCCGCGGCCATCTCCTCGTACTGGGTGCGCATGTTCTCGATCTTGGCCAGCTCCAGCGTGCCGTACTTCTGGCCCTCGGTCAGCGCCGCGCCGGGGATGTCGGTGTGAACGTGAACCTTGAAGCTCTCGTCGTCCTCGCCGATGACAAGGCTGTCGCCGATGCTGTTCAGATAGGCCCGGTAGGGGTCAAGATCCACGTTGGGGTCGTTCTTGCGGACAATAAACACGGTGTCAAAGGTAAAGGTGATCTCCTCGTCGGTGAGAGAGGCAAAGTCCGCCTTGTCCTTGACTTCGGTCTCCTCGCTGCCGTCCTCGGGAACGGGCAGACCGCGGAGCTCGTCCAGCATGCCCTGAAGGATGACCAGGAAGCCCTTGCCGCCCGCGTCCACCACGCCGGCTTTTTTCAGCACCGGGTTCTGGTTGATCGTGTCGGCCAGTGCCTCATGGCCGGTCTCGATGGCCTTTTCCAGCACGAATTCCACGCTGTTGTGCTCGGACGCGGCCTCGGTGGCGGCGCCGGCCGCCAGGCGGGACACGGTGAGGATGGTGCCCTCGGTGGGCTTCATCACGGCCTTGTACGCGGCGGCCACGCCGTCGTTCAGTGCGGCGGCAAACAGCGCGCCGTCGGCGGTGTCCCGCTCCTTGAGGCCCTTGGCCACCCCCCGGAACAGCAGGGACAGGATGACGCCGGAATTGCCCCGGGCGCCCCGCAGCAGGGCGGAGGCGTTGGTAGACGCGGCCTGACCGATGGATACGGCGGGCTTTTTCTTCGCCTCGGCGGCGGCGGTACCGATGGTGAGGGACATATTGGTGCCCGTGTCGCCGTCGGGGACGGGGAACACGTTCAGTTCGTTGATGCTCTGTTTCTGGGCGTTGATGGCGGCGGAGGCATGGATGACCATGCGCTGAAACAACGCTCCGTCAATGCAGTCGATCATAGCTCGTTTATTCCTTTCTGTCGGCCGGGGACTCGTTCACCCGATCACCATAGAATCCACGCAGACGTTGACGCTGCGCACCTCCACCCCGGTCAGGCGGGTCACGTCGTACTTGACCCGGCTCATGATGGAGCGGCTGATCTCCACCAGATTCACGCCGTTGTCCACGATAATGTGCAGCTCGATGGTCACGGCCCCGTCTTCATGGTTGATAATCCGGACGCCCTTTGACATGGATTCCCGGCGGAGCAGATGGACAAGTCCGTCAGTCTTGGAGCGGACGGCCATGCCTTTCACGCCGTAGCAGCTGGTGGCCACGGCGCCGGTGATATTGGTAAAGACCTCGCTTCCGACACGGATAAGGCCCTTATCGGTTTGAATCTTCATAAAACCCTTCCTTTCTTCAGGGAGTGGCAAGAGATCGTATCGATCGATTTTCATTCGATTCTTTATTGTATTCCATTTTCGCGAAAATTACAAGAGCGTTTTGCGTCCCCTTTGTCATTGTGACATTACAGTGAATTTTTTCGCATTTGGGATTGTATTTTTCGGCGGCTTCGTGTAAACTGAATACACAATTTTCAGTGAGGAGGGACTTACCGTGAAAGTCGCCCGTTTTGTGTTGAAGTGCGTGGCGCTGGGCCTGTCCGTGGCCACCGCCGTCTGCCTCGTCATCGCTTACTGGGATAAGCTGATGGACTTTTTCTATAATATCGCCGACAAGGTGGAGGAAAAGAAGGCCGCCCGCTTTACCGACCCCGAGTTTGAGGACTACGCCGACTGCGATCTGTAATCAACGGAAGAAAGCCCGGAACGTATTACGTTCCGGGCTTTTTGTTTACTTCCGCCGCTTCCGGATGATGACGGCCGTCACGACCGCCGCCGCGATGATGAGCAAAACGGGCCACAGCTCCCGGAGCATCGACTCCGCCATATCCCACGGGCTGAAGATCACATCGGCCCGAATGGGGAACAGATCCATCCGCATACCCTTTCACCCCCGGAAATACGCGAGCGCCGCGCTCAGCAGCAGCCCGCTGAAATAGGAAAAGCAGTTGGCGCACAGGGAGAAGAGAAACGCAGGCCGGGTGTCCCGGCCCCATTTCCGGTAAACGAGCCACTCGGCGGCCACGGCGAAGGTCTCCACCCCCGCCGTCACCCACAGTCCGCCGCCCAGAAGATGGTGCAGGCTCACCGCAAGCGGGTTGGTGGCGAGGTTTGAAAGCAGGAGCAGCAGCCAGTCCCGCCGGCTCCGCACCCCCCACAGCAGGGCCAGCAGCCCCTCCAGTGCCAGCGTCAGCCCCAGGGATACCGCAAGCGAGGTCAGCATTTTTCTTCCCCCCGCAGGCCCGGCAGGAGCAGCGCCGCCGACACCGCCGCCGCAAGGGCCATGGCCCACGGCTCCGTCAGCAGGGAGGGCCAGCCCAGCCACGTGGGCAGAAAGCCGATGAACAGCCCGAAGGTCAGAAGGCCGAAGGCAAAGCCCTTGCCCCCGGGCATGAGCCGGGCGGCGGCCCACAGCGTCATCGGCATGGTCATGTTGAAGAGGAACACCGCCGCCGTGCCCAGCACGGCTCTCCCGGCAAAGAGATAGCACAGGGCGGACAGACCCAGCGACACCGCCGCCGCCCGCTTCGCCCCCAGCCGGTCGCACAGGAACCCGCCGGACGCCTTGCCCAGCACCAGCGCCAGCACCACGATCAGCCCCCAGTGCCCCGTCCCCTTCCACGGCAGGGTCTGGTTGAAGCCCATGTAGGACCGCAGGATGACCACCGCCGTGAGGAGCACCGCCGCGCTCTTTCCGCCGGCGGGCAGGGAGAGCTCCGCCGGAGCGTTTCGGGACGCAAGGCCGCCGTAGGTCTTCCCGGCGCACAGCAGGATGGCCGCCCCCGCCGCAAGCAGCAGGATCACCGGCAGCGCGGAGGTCAGTGTGCCGCCCCGGCCCAGAATCTGCCCCAGATACAGGCCGAAGGCCCCGGGGGAGACGAAAATGCCCAGGGCCGCGGACTTCTCCCGGCTGTCGTTGAGCACGTCCAGCCCGCCGCCCACGTGGAACAGGCCGTTGCCCACCCCGGCAATCACCGCCGCCGCAAGCGCGGGCAGGGCCGGGAGATACGCCGCCGCAACCAGCAGACAGCCGGCCGCCGCCGTGACGGCGTTGCGGTTCCAGCCGTCGGCCAACAGGCCGAAGGGCATCTGGAGCGCGAAGGCGCAGAAGTTGTAGAGCAGCAGGCACAGCCCCAGCTCCGGGGCGGACAGCATGGTGCGGAACACCAGAAAGGCGCAGGCAAAATCCACCGCCGCGTGGGACAGGCTGTATACGGTCAGCATGGGCTTGTGCGGCACAGGTCATCCCTCCCCTTTTTTGCAGCACCGCACAATATCGTCTGCGGCACTGCCTTTACCTGTTTAAGACGGAAAATACGGAAAAATGTTCCCGGTTTTCACCCGATTTCAGAAAAGCAAGCGGCGGCCGCGAAATTTTCCGCAGCCGCCGCAGGGCGTTTTATTCCTTGATTTCCGGCACCGTCAGCGGGCCGGTCATGTAGAACGTGAACTGACCGCTGGCCACCAGATCGTTGTTGTCGTCGTACAGCGCGCAGCCGAACACCTTGATCTTCCGCCCGGCCTTCATCGGCTCGGCGATGCAGCGGATCTTCTTTCCCTTGGCCGGCCGCAGGAAGCTGAAGCCGTAGTTGATGGTCACGGTGCCCATGCCGGTGGAGCAGGCGGCAATGCCCGCCACCGTGTCCGCCAGCGCGGCGAGACACCCGCCGTGAACGATGTCCAGGTAGTTCACGGTGTCCGGGCTGATCGCCAGCTCGCCCTCGCAGTAGTCATCCTCCACCTTCGTGACCGATATGCCGCTGTACCGGGCATAGCCCCGGGCGTTGTTGATGTAGTGAATCAGCTTGGCACGGAATTCCTGCAGCTGCTCTTCCGTCATGTCCATTGTGAAAACTCCTTTTAATATGAATACTGTAATGTTGTGCCGGGATATACCTTACCGCAGGAAGCCGTCCAGAATTTTCTGTTCGGCTTCGCCCCACGAAACCTTCGTTTCGCGGGGACCCCTTATCTATTTAATTCCTCGGGCGGAGTGAATCCGCCCTGCGGCAAGGTTTTCGCGTGCCGCGAAAACGCTTGTACGGCGCACCCGCGCCGTCCCCGCTTCGCGGGTGCCGAAATGCGGGTACGGAACCTTCCCTTACCGCAGGAAGCCGTCCAGAATTTTCTGTTCGGCCTCTTCCTCCGTCAGGCCCAGCGTCATGAGCTTGAGAATCTGGTCGCCCGCAATCTTGCCGATGGCCGCCTCGTGGATGAGCTGGGCGTCCATGTCGTTGGCCACGATGGCGGGGATTGAGCTGACCTTGGCGTGGCCCATGATGATGGAGTCGCACTGCACGTGGCCGAAGCAGTGGGCGTTGCCCTCCACCTTCGGGTAGAACACCTGCACGGACTCGTCCTGCGCCACGGAGCGGGACACCACCTGGGTCTTTGCCCCCTCGCCGTTGAGGACGACCTCCATCTTGCTCTCGGCGTGCTGTCTGCCGTGGGTGAGCAGGCGCTCGGTGACGACGGCCTCCGCCCCGGCGGCGCACTCCACCCGGGTGTACCGCTTGGCGGAGTCCACGCCCTTGATCTGGACGGTCTCCAGCTCTATGCTGGCCCCCTCCGCCAGATAGATGATGGTCTGGGGGTTGAGGACGCGCTCGCCGTCGCCGCTGCCCTCGCCGTAGTGCTTCTCGGTGTACTTCACGTGGGCGTGCTTGCCCACGTAGAAGGTGTGGATGCCGTCGTGCTGGCTGCGCTGGTGGCCGTCGTTGTGGATGCCGCAGCCGGCAATGATGTCCACGTCGCAGTGGTCACCCACGAAAAAGTCGTTGTACACCATGTCGGTCAGGCCGCTCTCGGTGAGGATGACCGGGATGTGAACCTGCTCCCCCTTGGTGTACGGGCGGATGCGGATGTCGATGCCGGGCTTGTCCGTCTTGGTGGCGATCTCGATGGACTCGCTGTTCTGCCGCCCCTCCAGCTTGCCGTTCTTCCGGATGTTGTAGGCGCCCTTCGGGGTGCCCTTCATGTTGGCGATCTTGTAAAGCAGGTCGGTATCAATGGTGTTCATGCTCCCGCCTCCTTGCTGACAAAGGTGCAGGCCGACTGGGTGTTGGCCAGAATCTTGGGAAACAGTTCGTCCTTCGGCCCCTGGTCGGTGATGCGCCCGTCGGACACGATGACGATCTCGTCGGCCAGATTGATGATGCGCTCCTGGTGGGAAATGATGATGATGGTGGCCTCCCGCTTGTCGTGGATATAGCGGAACGTCTCGGTGAGCTTGGCGAAGGACCACAGGTCGATGCCCGCCTCCGGCTCGTCGAAGATCATCAGCGGGGACTTCCGGGCCAGAATGGACGCGATCTCGATGCGCTTGACCTCGCCGCCGGACAGTGATGCGTCAACCTCGCGGTCGATATAGTCGGCGGCACACAGCCCCACCCGGGTGAGCAGCTGGCAGGCGTCCGCCTGACTGAGGGAGTGGTTGCCGGAGGCAAGGCTCAGCAGATCCCGCACCCGCAGACCCTTGAACCGCGGCGGCTGCTGGAAGCCGTAGCTGATGCCCCGGCGGGCCCGCTCGGTGATGGACAGCTCCGTAATGTCCTCGCCGTTCCAGATAATCCGGCCGGACGAGGCCCGGTTCAGCCCCATGATGGTCTTGGCCAGCGTGGTCTTGCCGCCGCCGTTGGGGCCGGTGATCACCACGAACTTTCCGTCCTCTACCTTCAGGGAGACATCCCGCAGGATCTCCACCGTGCCCTTTTCACCGTCGGCGGAAAAAGAAAGGTTCTTTAACTCTAACATAATCTCTCTCCTGTGTTTGAAATCCGGGACGCGCCCGAATTCATAGTGCATTTGAATGAATTGAGTATAACGTGATTTCCCGGTGAAGTCAACCGCAAACCCCGGGGCGCGGCAATTTATCCGCAGCAGGGCGCAGATTTTTCGGCGGGCAGGCTGTTAACGGGCAATCCGCTGTGTTATAATGGCCTCATTATGAAACAAGGAGGATTCATATCATGGATCTGGATACGGAATATCTGCTGGCGCAGCTCAGGGCCGTCATGGCCATCGACAGCCCCACCGGCTACACCAAGAACGCCGCCGAGTACGTCTGCGGCGAATACCGGCGACTTGGCTTCGACGCCCGCCTCACCGGCAAGGGCGGCGTACTTGTCTGCCTGAACCCGGACGCGCCGGAGGACAACGGCCTGCTGCTCATGGCCCATCTGGACACGCTGGGCGGCATGGTGGCGGAGGTCACCGACACCGGGCGCCTGCGGCTCACCGCCCTGGGCGGGATGCAGCCCGACAACGGCGAGGCGGAGAACGTGCGCATCGTCACCCGGGAGGGCAAAATCTACTCCGGCACCTTCCAGCTCAAGAACGCCTCCGTCCACGTCAACGGCGAATACGCCAATACCTCCCGCACGTGGGACTCCATGGAGGTGGTCATCGACGAGGACGTCTCCTCCGCCGAGGACACCCGCGCGCTGGGCATCATGACCGGCGACCCGGTCTGCTTCGACCCCCGCACCACCGTCACCCCCTCCGGCTATATCAAGAGCCGCTTTCTGGATGACAAGCTGTCCGTGGCCATCCTGCTGACCCAGGCAAAGCGCCTTTCCGAGGGCAAGGCCGCCCTGAACCGCCGGGTGTGGCACCACATCACCGTCTTTGAGGAGGTGGGTCACGGCGGCTCCGCCTCCGTCCCCGCCGGCGTCACCGAGGCCGTCAGCGTGGACATGGGCTGCGTGGGCGACGGCCTTGCGTGCAAGGAGACGCAGGTGTCCATCTGCGCCAAGGACTCCGGCGGCCCGTACCACTACGAGGTGGTGTCCGCCCTCATCGCCGCGGCGAAAAAGGCCGGGGCGGACTTCGCCGTGGACGTCTACCCCCACTACGGCTCCGACGTGGAGGCCACCCTCCGCGCGGGCTGTGACCTGCGCCACGGCCTCATCGGCGCGGGGGTCTACGCCTCCCACGGCTACGAGCGCAGCCACGTCAGGGGCGCGGAGAACACCCTGAAGCTGCTGGAGGCCTATCTCAGCGACTGATTTTGGGACGGCGGCGCGGGGAGCTGGCTTTACAGCACGTAGCAGTCATACCGGATTGCCTTGCCCCTGAGACTGTATCCCGGGGTGCGGCCGGCAAGGCACGGCGCCTTCAGCGGGCGCTTGACGATGATCTTTTTCGGCTGCGCGGCGAGGGCGGCGTCGAACAGTTCCGCCTCCTCGCTGCAGGGCGCCTCCAGCTTCTGAATCAGCTGCAGCTTTTTGCCGATCAGGCCGGATTTCTGCCGCTGGGGGAACATGGGGTCCAGATACACAAGCTCCGCATTCGCCGGCCCCTGCCGCAGAAACTCCATGCTGTTGCCCTGAACCAGCTGCATTCTCGCGGCAATCTCCCGCAGGAGCGGATTGCGCTTTGCCCGGCGGAGCGCATCCTTCAGCAGGGCGGCAACCACGGGGTTCTGCTCATAGAGCGTGACCTCGTAGCCGTAGGCGGCGAGCAGGAAGCTGTCCTCGCCCATGCCGGCGGTGGCGTCGATGGCGCGCAGGCCGGATTCGCCCGTCTTGGCGGCGCGCACCAGCATCTCGTGCGCCAGCCGCCCCTCCGTCACGCGGTGGAGCATCTCCTCAAAGTCGCCCTGATAGCTCATGCCGAAGCCCGTGAGGTGCACGCCCTTTGCGTCAAACACCACGGTCAGCCCCTCCCCCGGGGCGGAGACCAGCGGAATCTCATTTTTTCGTGCAAAGGACTCGGCCATCTCGCGCTGACCGCCCTCGCCCAGATAGGCAGCAATCGGTGTTTTCATCATCTTCCGCCCTTTTTTCAAGGCAGCGCCGCAGACACGGTGCTGCCTTAAATTTATTCGCATTATCGTATTATTTTAACAGAAGTTCCCGGCCGGCGCAAGGCATCGGCCCCGGCATAGAAGGTCTTGCCGCTTCACCCCGTCGAAAAAGGCAAGCCTTTTCCGGCGGAAGGATTGCACCCCTCTGCGTCGTCGCAGTCCCTGACACCAAGTTCCGTTTCCCGCAAACGGAAAACTTCATGGATGTCAGGACTGCTCCTCTCCCCGCAAGGCAACAGCCTTGCGGGGACCCCTTTTATGCACGTTTGCGGGGTGAGAAGTGTTTTCTGCCACGCACATGCCGCGGCAGGAAACAGATTTTATTTCTTTCGCCGCTGGGTTGGCGAAACTCTGCGAGGTTCTCGGTATATTTAAGCGGCCTCCCGTGCGGGAGACCGCTTGTTTTTTAATAGAATTCGATATTTCGTCCGGCAAAATATCCGCCGTGGATACATTCGAGAAGGGAGCCCGGCTTGCGGCAGCCGCCCACCGCAGTCACCGTATCCGCTGTATCGGAAAAGCGCCGGAGCAGCTCCTCATCCGTCCGGCGTCCGTTGGCCACCACCACGGTATTCGCCACGAACCGCAAATGCCGTCCCGTGCTGTCCACTGCCGTCACCCCGCCGGGAATCAGCCCGGTCACACGGGTGTTGGTCCGCAGCTCCACCTTTTTGGCCATGAGCAAATCGATGAGCGCGATCCGGGGCAGGCGGCTGTACTTTGGCATGGGGGCCGCACCCTCATCGATGATGGTTACCTCCCGGCCTTCTTCCGCCAGATAGAGCGCCGCTTCGCAGCCGGAGACGCCGCCGCCCACCACCAGCACCCGATAGCCCACCCGGTCCAGTTCCTCGTAGACCTGCGTGACCTCCATGGCGCCGGACTGTTCCCAGCCGGGCAGCTCGTCCGCCCGGGGCCGGGAACCAGCCGCCAGAATGACCGCCTGGGGCGACAGGGCCGCCACCGCCTCCGGGGTCGCCTCCGTGCCGAGGCAGATCTGAATGTTCGGCTGGCGGCAGACGGACTGCTCCAGATAATCAATGTATTCCTGATTAATGGGAGCAATGCTGCCATGAACTGCACGGGATAATGACATTTAAGGTAAGCCGTGCG
>CAYNEH010000050.1:0-10349 GCA_964396195.1 uncultured Oscillospiraceae bacterium | reverse complement strand
CACAACAGTTTTGATGCTATGTAGTATCAAGCTGTTGTGCAGTTTTTCTTTGCAAAAAGAACATAGCAGCTTGCCCTTTTTAACGATTGTGGGCTTACTCATAATGCATCCCCCTGATGTAATTATTTTATCCAACATCAGGGATGCCAATCAAAGTAACGCAACTTATGAGCTATGGTATTTCCTGCACTTTGACGCAAACTGCGAGTTCCTGAAGTATAATTTGCCACTCTCAGTGAAGGATAAGCAGTGTGACTATTGAGTAACGAATGTATCAGTCCTTGAAGTGCAAAGGATTAGCGCCATAGTTTAAGAGAGCGAACTTTTTATCCGATCCTGCTGGACGGGCATATTGTCTATAATTGATATGTGCCAAGCGCCCTCCCCTTAATTGTCAAATACCAACAGCGGAAAACTGACGCAAATTCATCACCAATCACGCCATACGAACAATTACATTAACTGACCTACCGGGAAGGGGCAACAGCGCTTGACGCTGCTGCCCCTTTATTTGTTTCTCCGTGAAGAGCCTTGTTGTTCTCCGTCAATCCCTGTCACATACCTTATCCACCCCGAAGGTATGTCTCTACGATTTAAGCCTTTTCTTCTGGACTGGCCTTTGTTTTCCGTGGCATAATAGTTGCTTCTCCTGATTTTCGGCGAATTTGTTTTTCTACTGTTTCATCAAAGAGGAGCATATCAGCGCTACATTCCATTACTATTATCCATGTCTTTCTATCCGCGGTTAATTTTGATGCTTACTTCTGCAAAGGGGCTTTTTATGAGGTCAGCCCTTGTACACCGCCTTACATGCGGCGTAGGTCATGTAGCAATCCAGCTTGGACACCGTCTCAAATGGCGCGTGCATGGACAGCACGGGTACGCCGGCATCCAGCGTGTCAATGTTGCGCTTGGCCATGTAAGCGGCCACAGTGCCTCCGCCACCTTGATCGGCCTTGCCCAGCTCTGCCATCTGCCACAGGACGTTCTTTCCGTCCAGCAGCGCGCGAACGTAGGCCACAGTCTCGGCCCCCGCATCGGATGCGCCGCTCTTGCCCCGGGCGCCGGTGTACTTGCACAGGCCCACGCCGTAGTTTACATAAGCGCTGTTGTTTTTTTCGTACACCTCGGCAAAGTTGGGGTCAAAGGCCGCGGTGACGTCGGTGGACAGGCAGAAGGACTTCTCCAGACACACTTTTAGAGGCACACGCTGGCTGTCGCACAGGTCGCTGACAAAGGTATCGAAGAAGGCTGACTGCATACCGGACACGCCCTCGGAGCCGATCTCCTCCTTGTCAGCCAGAACGCACACGGCGGTGCGGCAGGGCGTTCCCACTTCCAATATGGCCTTAAGGGCGGCGTAGGCGCACACGCGGTCATCGTGACCGTAGGAGCCGATGAGAGAGCGGTCAAAACCGATGTCCACTGCGTTGAATGCAGGGACGACCTCAATCTCAGCTGAGATAAAGTCGGCTTCCACGATGCCGTACTTCTCGTGGAGCAGATCCATGATAGCAAGCTTCACCCGGTTTGCACCGTCGTCACCCTTAAAGGGGCGGCTGCCGATGAGAATGTTCAGGCTTTCGGCGGGAATAGCCTCGCCCAGCGTTTTTTTGGACTGGTCTGCGGCCAGATGAGGAAGCAGATCGTCCACGGTGAACTGAGGATCACCAGGATTGCCGCCCACGCTAATCTCCACCAGAGAGCCGTCCTTCAGCGCCACAACGCCCCGCAGCTCCAGTGGGATGGTCACCCACTGGTACTTGCGTATGCCGCCGTAATAGTGGGTCTTGAAGAAGGCAAGCTCCGTATCCTCATACAGCGGCGTGGGTTTGAGGTCAAGACGGGGGCTGTCGATGTGGGCGGCGCAGATAGACACACCCTGATCCATCGGCGCGGAACCGATAACGGCCAGATTGATGGCCTTGTTGCGGTTTACACGGTACACCCGGTCGCCGGGCTTGAGTTCCATCCCGCGCACGAAGGGCACGAAGCCCGCGGCTTCGGCCAGAGCCACGGTGTTCTTCACGCAGCAGCGCTCCGTCTTGCCATTGTTCAGATAGGTCTTGTAGCCCTCGCAGTAATCGAAAATAGCCTGCTCGGTGGCTTCGTCCACCATATCCCAGCCGTTCTTCTTCTGGTGCAGTAGCGCGTCACGCTTGAGCTGCGCGGCTGTTTTCTCTTCCATGTTATTGTCCTCCTTGGTCAATCAATTCTTCAAACAGCGCCCGGGCCTGCGCATAGAACACGCCGGGATCCTCCCCGCCGTTGCGCAGGACATAGTCGCTGTTGCGTTCAAAAAATTCCGACGGCTTCTGGGCGGCGATGCGCTTCCGGGCGTACTCCTCGCCGATGCCATCCCGGGCCATAATGCGGCGGGCCCGCACCTCGTCCGGCGCGGTGACTGCCACGGTGCAGCAGCACTTGTCCACCAGATCCGAGTCCAGCAGTGCGATGGCGTCCACTGCCGCTGCGGGGCGGCCCTCCTGCCGGGCTTTCTCAATGGCGGCGTCCACCTCGTCATTAATGTAGTGGTGGGTGATTGCATTCAGGTCGGCCAGCGCCTTTTCGTCACTGAACACGATGGAGCCTAGCGCCCGGCGCTGGAAATTGCCCTGATTGTCGAAAATCACGTCCCCGAACCGGCGGCGCAGTTCGTCCATCATGGGCCCCGGCCGATTGGTCAGGTCGTGATACACCTCGTCGCAGTCGATGACAGCGGCCCCCAGATCCCGCAGGGCGTTGAGCGCCGTGGTCTTGCCCGCCCCGGTGGGGCCGGTAATGCCGATGATAAGCATAAAATTTCCTCCTGACCTCAGTTTTACGCCAGCTTTTTGCCCAGCGCCGTCTCAATGGCTTCCCTGCTCAAACCGCCCTGCCGCAGAACGCGGTATGGCTCCGCCGTCATGTCCACGATAGTGGACTCCACGCCAACGGCACACGCGCCTCCGTCCAGCACCGCGTCAATGCGGCCCGCCAGCTGGCGGAACACGTCCGCGGCGCACTTTGGGCTTGGCTGACCGGAGAGATTAGCGGATGGACAGGCCAGTGGGCGGCCCAGTGCGCGGATGACCGCCAGCGTATCCGGATGGTCGGGGCAGCGCACACCCTGCGTCTCGCCCCCAGCAGGCACGATGGGTGGAAGCGTTCCGTTTCCGTGCAGGATCATGGTCAGCGGCCCTGGCCAGAAGGCTTCCGCCAACTTATATGCGTCAGGCAAAATTGCTTTACATATGTTCTCCACCATGGGCATTCCGTCTACCAGCACATTCAGCGGCTTTGTCTCCGGGCGACCCTTGGCTTCGTAGTTTGCGTGGACGGCTTCCGCATGCGTAGCGTCGGACGCCAGCCCATACACCGTCTCGGTGGGCACAGCCACCGTCTTCCCTGCCCTGAGCAGTTCCGCCGCTCGATCCGCCTGATCAGCAAATAGCAGCTCTGTGCCCAGCACCAGCTTTGCCAGCTGACCGGGACGGTCAATGATGTAGTCAGATCCCGCGCTCTCCAATTCTTCCCGAGAGCGGAACCCCCACAGCACGCCGCAAGTGGTCAGGCCGCCGTTTTTACCGGTTCTGATGTCCACATTGCTGTCACCCACAAAAAGGGTGTGTGCACGGTCGACACCCAGCCGCTCCAGCAGGCGGTTGAGCAGCATAGGATCCGGCTTCACCGGCACGCCGGGCAGCGCCCCCTGCACCGCATCAAACACGCCGGGGTAATGGCCGTCCACCACCGGCCCGGCCAGTGCGTCCGCCTTGTTGGACAGCACGGCCACCGTCACTCCCGCGGCTTTCAGCGCCGCCACGGTCTGGGGCACCTCGGGATAAGAGGCGGTCTTGTCCGCCTTGTGAGCATCGTAATAAGCGGAGAACTCCAGCAGCGCGGCGGCAAGCTCTTCCTCGCTCAAGCCCTCCGGCGTGAAGCGGCTGACCAGATTGGGGATGCCATTGCCAACCATCAGCTTGAACTCCTCCACAGTGTGGAGGGGCCAACCGTGGGCAGCGCAGACGTGGTTGCCCGCGTCCGTCAGGTCGTCGATAGTGTTGAGCAGCGTTCCGTCCAGATCAAAGATCACATTGGTATATAGCATGGTGTTAATTCCTTTCTGAGGCGCGGAGCCGCTCCGCCTGATCCGCCGTCACAAGGCCGTCGATGATCTCGTCCAGGTCGCCGTCCATGACGGCGTCGAGCCTGTAAAGTGTTAATCCTATACGGTGATCCGTCAGGCGGCCCTGAGGAAAATTATAGGTCCGGATGCGTTCGTTTCGCATGCCGGAGCCGATCTGGCTGCGGCGCTCCTGCCCGTATTCCGTCTGAATGCGCTCCTGCTCCCGTTCATAGAGGATGGACGCCAGCAGCCGCATGGCCTTCTCCCGGTTCTGAAACTGGCTGCGCTCTTGCTGGCATTCCACCACCGTTCCGGTGGGCTTATGAATGAGCCGGACGGCGGATGACGTCTTGTTGATATGCTGTCCGCCCGCTCCGGAGGCGCGGTAAACCTGCATCTCCACGTCAGCGGGGTTCAAATCAACGTCCACCTCCGCCATTTCGGGCAGCACCGCCACCGTCACCGTGGAGGTATGTACCCGGCCACCAGACTCTGTCTCCGGCACCCGCTGGACCCGATGGACACCGCTTTCGAACTTGAGCCGAGACCAAGCACCGTCTCCGATTACTGTAAAGGAAATTTCTTTTACGCCGCCTAACTCCGTTTCGTTTGCGGAGTTGATCTCTACCTTCCATCCTCGCTTTTCAGCGTACATGGTGTACATACGGGTCAGGGAATTGGCAAAGAGGGCGGACTCCTCGCCGCCCACTCCGGCCCGGATCTCCATGATGACGTTTTTGTCGTCGTTCGGGTCACGGGGCAGCAGAAGCAGCCGGATCTTCTGCTCCAGCAGACCCACATCGGCTTTTGCCTGATCGTATTCCTCCTGCGCCAGATCCCGCATCTCCGGATCGGACAGCAGCGCTTCCGCGCTTGCCAGATCCTCCTTAGCACGGCAGAGCGCTCGGTAAGCTGTGACCAATGGCTCCAGCTCCTTCTGCTCCCGATTCAGCCGGGAGACCAGTTCCGGGTCGCTGTACGTCTCGTTGGCCGCCAGCCGGGCTTCCAGCTCGGAATAGCGTAGATCAATGGCTTTCAGTTGTTCGGTCATGGGCATCCCTCCCGTTTACCGGTCTACGAAAATGGATTTTATCAGCGCCAGCGGCTCCCGGACGTACATTTTCAGCCGGGACGGCGCGTGGCTGGACGGAGCCGCCAGCGTGGACAGGTTAGCCGTCCCGCCGCACACCCGGCCCCAGATCATCCGCACCCGGGCCAGATGGAAGCCGTTGGACACCACGGCGATGTCCGCCGTCACGTCATATCCGTGCTCCGCCAGCACGTCAAGGCTGTACCGGATGTTCTCCAGCGTGTTGGTGGATCGCTCCTCCAGCAGGATCTGCTCCGCCGGAACGCCCCGCTCCACCAGATAGTCCCGCATGGCCGCAGCCTCGGTGGACGGCTCGTCGGCCCCCTGCGCGCCGGAGGTCACGATGACCGTGTCCGGGTGCGATTCAAAATACTCCAGCGCCTTGTCCAAACGGTCCTGAAGCAGGATGGACGGCCCCCACGGTTTCACCTGACAGCCCAGAACGATCATGATCCGCGGGTCGCCCCGCACACTGTCCCGGCTCCCGGTGAGCACGATCCCCAGCAGGATGCCGAAGGCCAGCACCACCGCCAGCACGAGAACGAGTAGGACGATCAGCGCCCGTTTCAGACCCATTCCGCTTCTTTTCCCCTGATATGGATGATAATTTCTCATAAATCTCTCTATCCCGCCCGTGCGGCGTTATTCCTTCGCGGCTTCCAGCTCCGCGGCCAGCTCTTCCCAAACGGTATACAGATGCGCCAGTTCGTCCTCAAGCTTTTCGCGCTCGGCGTACAGATCCTGAAGCTTCAGGTAGTCGGACGCGGCGGCCTCCATCTCGCCGGACAGCTCGTCCAGCCGGATCTCCGCCTTCTCCACCGCGCGCTCCGCGGCGCGGACCTGCTTTTCCAGTTCCTTGGTGCCGCCGGTGCGCCGGGGCTTGTCCTCCTTGGGCTGCGCCGGGGCCGGGGCCGCCTGCTTCTGGGCGTTTTTCAGCTGAGCCTGACGCTCCCGGAAGGCCCGGAATTCCGTGTAGGTGCCCTTGAAATCGGTGATCTTTCCGTTTTCCAGCATCCAGACCCTGTTTGCAAATTTTTCAATAAAATACCGGTCGTGGGAGACAAACAGCAGGTTGCCGCCGTACTCGCTCACAGCGTCCTCGATCCACTCCCGGGAGTCGATGTCCAGATGGTTGGTGGGCTCGTCCAGAATGAGCAGGTTGATCTTGCTGTCCATAAGCATACACAGCCGCAGCCGGGACTGCTCGCCGCCGGACAGGGCGGAAACGGGTTTAAATACATCCTCGCCCCGGAATTTAAAGGACGCCAGTCGGTCACGGGCTTCCTGCGTGGTGCAGTTCTGAGCGTACAGCATGGTGTCCACCAGATTGCGATCCGGTCGATCAAAGTGGATAATCTGGGGCAGGTAGCCGATCTTGATGGCCGGGCCGAGGTAAATGGAGCCGGAATCCGGCGCCTCCTCCCCCATAATGAGCTTGATGAAGGTGGACTTGCCCGTTCCGTTGTCCCCCAACAGGGCAATGCGCTCGCCGCCCGCTACCTCCAGATCCACGCTGGAAAACAGCGTCCGCGTCCCGAAGGATTTGGACAGCCCGGAAATCACCATTGCCTCATCGCCCTGAAAGTCCTTCTCGCCGAAGCGCGTCGCCAACTTGCGTTCCTTGGTGGGACGGTCGGTGGTACGCATCCGTTCAATGCGCCGCTCCATGTTGATGGCTCGCTTGTACTGCTTGTCGTTGCCCTTGAAGGCCCACATACGCATCTGTTCCGCGGCGTTTTCCAGCTGCTGGATCTTGGCTTGCTCCTTCTCGTACTGCCGGAGCTGCTCCTGATAGCGGCGTTCCTTTTCCTCAACGTAAAAGGAGTAGTTGCCGGAATACAGTTCTGCTTTGCCGTTGTGAACCTCCGCCACCCGCTTGACCACCTTGTCAAGAAACCAGCGGTCGTGGGAGATGGCCAGCACCGTGCCCTTGAAGTGCTCCAGATATTCTTCCAACCATTCTGTGGCGTTCAGATCCAGATGGTTGGTGGGCTCGTCCAGCAGCAGAATGTCCGTATCCTCCAGAATGAGCCGGGCAAGGTTGATTCGGGTCTTTTCCCCGCCAGATAGGGCAGCAAAAAGCCGAGCGCGCATGTCGGCGTTGATATTTAAGCCGTTGCACACCTTGTTAAGTCGTGTCTCGGTGTCGTACCCACCGCCGGCTTCAAAGGCGGCGTTGAGCTTGTCATACCGGGCCATAATGTCGGGATCGGCGCTCTCCCCCATTTGGGCAGCCAGCTCCCCCATTTCGCGATCCATGTCGTGCAGCGGCGCGAAGGCGGTATCCAGCACGTCTCGGACGGTGTACCCGTCGGGGTACACCGGGATCTGGGAGATAAGGCCCAAACGTCGACCGGGCGCGATGGTGACAGTCCCTTCGTCCGGCTCCACCTGCCCGGTCATGATGCGAAAGATAGTGGTCTTGCCTGCGCCGTTCCTGCCCAACAGGCCCACACGCTCACCAGTGTCTACCTGAAGGGAGAAACCGTCTAATATGCGGTTGCCAACCTCAAATTCCTTGACAAGGCCGGTAATCTGTATGTCGATCATAAAAATTCTCCTGTATCCGCACGCGTCAGCCGCTCTCCTTTGCGGCGGCGGTCAGCGCGTCCACGATCTTTTCAAAGTGCATGGCACGGGATGCCTTGACCAGAATGGTGGTGCCGGGCTGAAGTTCCCGGCAGATGGCCGGCATGGCCAGATCCTGACTGGCATAGTACCGGACCTGCTCCAGTCCGGCCTTCTCCGCACCTTCCGCAATATGCCGGGCAAGGTCGCCCACGGCGACGAGGCTGTTCGTCCCCATTTCGGCAAAGCTGGCCCCCACCGCGTGGTGGAACATGGCACTGCCGTCGCCCAGCTCCAGCATATCGCCCACCACGGCCACCTTCCGGCGGCCCTTAGCGTCACCCAGCACAGCCGCGGCAGCCCGCATGGACTGTGGATTGGCGTTATACGCATCGTTGAGCACTACCACGTCTCCGGGCAGACGCAGAACGTTCATGCGCATCTTAGTGGGCAGAAAATTCTGCACGCCCCGAGCCAGCTCCTCTGCGGTCATTCCGAACAGCTCGCCCACGGCGCAGGCCATCAACGTAGGGTAGATCATGTGATTGCCCAGCGCGGGGATGGTGACCTCAAAACGCTCCTTTGGGGTGTTCACCCGGCAGGCGAGATGGGTCTCGCCGTCGCTCTGGATCTCGTCGGCCCGGTAGTCAAGGCCCTCCCCCGCGCCCACGAACAGGGTGCGGAAGGGCAGATTCCCCCGCAGCTTCGTCAGCCACTCATCGTCGCCGTTGAGGATGGCCGTGCCGCCGGGCTTCATGTGGGAGAAAATCTCGCACTTGGCCTTGAAAATGCCCTCCCGGCTGCCCAGATTTTCAATATGGCTGTCGCCCACGTTGGTGATGAGAGCCACGTCCGGCTCCACGATCTCGCTGAGATATTCGATCTCCCCGGCGTGATTCATGCCCATTTCCAGCACACACAGCTCCACGGAGCTGTCCAGCCGCAGCAGCGTCAGCGGAAGGCCGATGTTGTTATTGAAGTTGCCGTCGGTCTTGAGCACCCGATAACGCTCCCCCAGCACCGCCGCCACCATGTCCTTGGTTGTCGTCTTGCCCACCGAACCGGTGATGCAGATGAAGGGAATGTCGAATCGTCGCTTGTACCATTGGGCCAGATCCCGCAGCGCCCGCTGGGTGGAGCGCACCTTGACGTAGAATTTATCCGGCTGGTAGCTCTCCCGGGGTCGTGCAGTGAGGCAGCCCGCCGCGCCGGTCTCCAGCGCTGCAGGGATAAAGGAGTGACCGTCGAACCGTTCTCCCTCCAGCGGGATGAACAGGCTGCCAGGGTGCATATTCCGACTGTCGGTGTCCACGGCGGTGATCTCTGCGTCGAGGTCGGCAAAATCGCCCAGCAGTGTGCCGTCCACAGCGTCCAGAAGCTGTCTCAGTGTGATGGGTTCCATAGCTTACAAACTCCTTCAGGGCGGCCGCCTTGTCTGCCGCCCGGTTCAAATTTCTCTCAATTTTTTTCACGCGCCTTCAGGGATGCTTTAATGATCTGCTCGCACAGGGTGCCGTAGTCGATGCCCACGGCGGCGGCCTCCTGTGGCATGAGGCTGGTGGGCGTCATGCCGGGCAAAGTATTGATCTCCAGAAACCACGGCGTACCGTCATCCGTGACGATAAAGTCCGCCCGGGAGTACACCGCAAGGCCCAGCGCCCGGAACACCGTCAGTGCTGCGTCTCCCAGCCGCCTCTCCCACTCCGCAGGAATGGGGGCCGGGCAGATTTCCTCCGCCGCACCGGGCTGATATTTGTTCTCATAGTCGTAAAAGCCATCTTTGGGGATAATCTCAATGGACGGCAGTGCCTGATTCTCCAGAATACCAACCTGAATTTCCCGGCCGGAGATATACTGTTCCACGACGCAGTGCCCGCCCAGTGCAAGGCCGGTGCGCAGGGCCGCATTCAGCTCTTCTCTGTTTTTCGCGATGGCGACGCCGATGGACGAACCGGAATCCACCGGCTTGACCACGCAGGGCAACTCCAGTCTGGCAGAAAGGGCGGGAATATCCGCTTCCTGATACCGGATCGTCTCCCACTTAGGGGTCACCACGCCGAGGGGTGCCACCATCCGCTTAGTCAGATCCTTATCCATGGCGATAGCACTGCCCAGATAGCCGGATCCGGTATACGGCACACCCAGCAAATCAAGAGCCGCCTGCACTCGTCCGTCCTCGCCGCAGGAGCCATGCAGGGCAAGAAACACCATGTCGGCGCTGGCACACAGCTCCAGCACATCGGGGCCGAACATGCTGTTCCCGCCGGAGCGACGGGAGGCCCGCACCGCGGCCAGATCCGGCGCCTGACGACTCACCTTCCGAATTTCATCTGGCAGCGGAGCGGTGAACAGTTCTTCCGCCGCGCCGCCGTAGCGCTCAGTTCCAAAAAACATATCCACAAAGGCCGCCTGATACCCGCGATCCCGCAGTGCCTGACACACCATGGCACCGCTGGACAGGGAGACATTGCGCTCCGGACTCAGTCCGCCGGCCAAAACAACGATCTTCATATTGCAAAACTCCTCATACAAGTTCGTTCACTCTGATTCTATGCCTGAATGGAAATTATATCACCTTTTGCA